>CANFFA010000149.1 GCA_947445425.1 Paludibacteraceae bacterium | reverse complement strand
TATAGCAATGAAATTGCGTGATACAGATTCTTCTTTGGGTTTGTCTTTTTCATCTAATGAAGATGACTTGAAAGACTATAATACCTATATCGTAACAGTACCCACTCCGATTAATAAATTCAATATGCCCGACTTGCTGCCTTTAATAAAGGCTTCAGAAATGTTGGGGCGCATCATTAGTATTGGCGATATTGCAATCTACGAATCAACAACTTACCCAGGTTGTACAGAAGAAGATTGTATTCCAGTCATTGAAAAAATATCAGGACTAAAATTTAATACTGATTTCTTCGCTGGTTATAGCCCCGAAAGAATCAATCCAGGTGATAAAATAAATACCCTTACTAAAATAATGAAAGTAACTTCTGGTTCTACGCCCGAAGTTGCCAATCAAGTTGATGCACTTTATTCCTCTATCATCACTGCTGGAACCCACAAAGCACCAAGTATTAAAGTTGCAGAAGCCTCAAAAATTATAGAAAATGCACAAAGAGATGTAAATATTTCTTTTGTTAACGAATTAGCGCTTATTTTTGACAAAATTGGAATCGATACAAACGACGTTCTCGATGCTGCTGGTACCAAATGGAACTTCTTGAAATATAGACCAGGTTTGGTCGGAGGACATTGCATCAGCGTGGATCCTTATTACCTAGCCAGTAAGGCAGAGTCCTTGGGCTATGTTCCAAAGGTTATCCTTTCAGGCCGTCATGTAAACAATAGCATTGCACCTTTCATTGCCAATAAGGTTTTGAAGTTAATGATACATAAAACGCACACAATTAAAGGTTCAAGCGTTCTTATACTAGGGGTTACTTTCAAAGAAAACTGTCCAGATATTCGTAATACCAAAGTGATAGACATCTACAATGAATTGTGTGAATTTGGATTACATGTAGACATTTACGACCCATGGGCTTCGGCCGAAGAGGTGAAGCACGAATATGGTGTTGATATAATCAACCAATTAGACACCAAAAAGAAATACCAAGCAGTTTTACTCACTGTTTCTCACGATGAATTTAAAAGCTTTGATTTTGAAAAATACTATTCCAATGGTTCGGTAGTTTTTGATACCAAGGCGGTAGTGGATAGAAGGTGGGTAGATGGCCGTTTGTAAAGAATAAATAATTGAAAAGTAAAAATTGTAGAAAATAATTATAAAATCTATGAAGAGAGAAGAAATACTTGAGTTAGTTAAACAATATCATGCTGAGCAGTTTGCAGAAAAAGCTTTTGAAGCTGGTAAAACCATGATCCCTTTTGCAGGTCGTATATTTGATTCGGAAGAGTTGGTGACCCTTGTAGATGCGTCTCTAGACTTTTGGTTGACAACTGGAAGATATGCAGAAGAATTTGAATCTAAGTTTGCTAATTATATGCAACAAAGAAGTTGTATGTTGGTGAATTCTGGATCATCGGCTAACTTGGTTGCACTCTCAACTTTGACTTCTCCATTATTAAAGAATAAAAGACTACAAAGGGGTGATGAGGTATTAACAGTTGCAGCAGGTTTTCCTACCACTGTTAATCCAGCCGTTCAACATGGTTTAGTGCCAGTATTTGTTGATGTTGAATTGGATACTTTCAATGTAAAAGTTTCAGCTATTGAAAATGCCCTTTCTAATAAAACGAAAGCCATTATGTTGGCGCATACTTTAGGAAATACTTTTGACTTAAATGCTGTTAAAGCAATTGCCGATAAACATGGTCTTTTCTTAATTGAGGATTGTTGTGATGCGGTTGGGTCTACTTATGACGGAAAAATGGTTGGTACTTTTGGTGATTTAGCCACTACCAGCTTTTATCCTGCCCACCACATTACTATGGGTGAAGGTGGTTCAGTTTTGACCAGCAATCCATTATTAAAAAGAATTGCTACTTCAATGCGCGATTGGGGACGTGATTGCTATTGTGATCCAGGTTGTGATAACACTTGCGGACGTAGGTTTAAAGGGCAATATGGTGACTTACCAGAGGGTTATGACCATAAATACGTTTATAGCCATATTGGGTATAATTTGAAAGTAACTGATATGCAAGCAGCCATTGGAGTTGCTCAATTGAAAAAGCTTCCTGCATTTGTAGAAATGAGGAAAGTAAATTTCAAAAAATTATATAACGGACTTAAGAAATACGAAGAATACCTCATTTTGCCTGAAGCAACGCCAAATTCTGATCCTTCTTGGTTTGGATTTCCTTTCAATGTGCGTGAAAATGGTAAATTTACCCGTACCAATTTGGCTGAGTTTTTGGAAACAAACAAAATTCTTACCCGTCAGTTGTTTGCTGGTAACTTAATTAAACAACCTGCTTATAAGGATGTTGAATACCGTGTTTCTGGTGAATTAACCAATACCGATTATATCATGCGCAATACTATATTTATTGGTGTATATCCAGGTATTGACGATGTAAGAATGAATTATATATTAAGTGTATTTGACAAATTCTTTAATAACCTTCACTAATGGGAACAATCAGTAAAGCAAAGGTTCTTTCAATTAAAGAACATGGTAGCGAGATTAAGGAATTTACCTTACAATTAGAAAAAAATCATTATTTTGAGGCTGGATCATTTCTTCAACTCACTTTAGAGGATAAAGAAGATTATACCCGTTGGCCGGATTGTCGTAACTTCAGCATTGCTTCTGCATTCAATGATGAAGGTACGATTAAACTAATTATTCGTAAGGTTGGAGTATATACTGCACGCATATTTAATGAATTAACCCTCGGTGCTCAATGTACTGTAAAATATGCATTTGGAGACTTCTTATTACCATTTTTTGATAAAAAATCAGAAATTTGTTGCATAGCAGGTGGTACAGGTATTGCACCCATTCTTAGTTTCTGTGAACAGATGAAACGTGAAAATCAATTGAATCGATTACATGTTTTCTACTCTTTTAAGAATGAAGAAGAGATGCAAGGTATGGATGTATTGAATTCATTGGTTCCTCAAGGTCAACTGCATCTATTTTCTACTCGTCAAGAAATTGAAGGTATAAGTAATCGTAGAATTAGTTTCGATGATATTCAAAAAAGTGGGATTAACTTAATTCAATCTCATTTCTATATTTGTGGTGGTGAGGTTTTCACCTCTAATTTCTCAAAAAACTTAACAACTGCTGGTGCTGAGAATATCTACACCGATGAGTGGTAATCAGTTTAATTGAGTTGAAACTATCTTATTCAAATTAAGATTGATACTAGCACGATATAAGTTTACAATTAGCTTAATTACGCCATTAGTTGAACAATCATTGGCAAATTGGCATATTATTTAATTAGCATATTATTTTATATGAAAGCAGTTATATTAGCAGGGGGATTGGGAACGCGATTAAGCGAAGCAACCAATCTTATTCCCAAGCCAATGGTCGAAATTGGTGGAAAGCCGATTCTTTGGCACATCATGAAGACTTATAGTCAGTATGGAATTAATGAATTTATCATTTGCTGTGGTTACAAAGGCTATGTTATTAAAGAGTATTTTGCCAACTACTTTCGTCACAACAGTGACTTAACGATTGACTTGGTTCATAACAGTATAGAAGTATTGGATAATTATTCAGAACCTTGGAAAGTTACACTAGTTGATACAGGCTTAAATACCATGACTGGGGGACGTGTTAAACGTATTCAGAAATATGTTGGAAACGAACCTTTTCTTTTGACTTATGGTGATGGTGTTGCTGATTTAAATATTCAGGATACTATTAACTTGCACAAAACTTCAGGTAAATTGCTGACTGTTAGTGCATATAAGCCAAGTGGGAAGTTTGGAGCTTTGGATATTGCTCATGATGGCAATGTTAATTCCTTTATGGAAAAACCTGCGGGTGACGGCAACTGGATTAATGCTGGATATTTTGTTTGCCAGCCAGAAGTATTTGATTATATCAAGGAAGGTGACAGTACTATTTTTGAGAACAAACCTTTGGAACAATTGGCTAAAGAGGGGATGATGAATGCCTTCAAACACAATGGCTTTTGGAAACCGATGGACACCATGCGTGACAACTTTGAGCTCAACGAAATGTGGGACAAGGGAAATGCACCTTGGAAAGTGTGGTGATTTGTTACACAACCGAATCAAAATGAACACTTTGTAACTCAAAATGATCACAGTGTAACACCGTGTAATTACTCAGAGTAACACAGTGTAATTATTAACTAAAAAAGAACACAGTGTAACACAGTGTAATACAGTGAAATTACACAGAGTTACACGGTGTAATAAATAATTAAAAATATTAAATGGAACGAGATCAAATCACACATGAAATTCTCGATTCCGCCTACAAAGTTCATACTAAATTGGGACCTGGATTACTCGAATCGGCATACAGAACTTGTCTTGCTTATGAGTTAAGAAAAAAAGGCTTAAGAGTAGAAGAAGAAAAGCCATTACCAATTATTTATGAAGAAGTAAAATTGGAATGTGGTTATAGATTAGATATTTTAGTTGAGGATGAGGTGATTGTGGAACTTAAAACTGTAAATGCATTTAATGAAGTTCATTTAGCACAAATGCTTACCTACTTAAGGTTTTCTCATAAACATACTGGTTTATTATTGAACTTTTATGTGAAGAGTTTAAAAGATGGAATAAAAAGAGTCTCTTTATAAAATAATATAATATAATTACACTGTGTAACACGGTGAAAATTACACAGAGTAACACTGTGTAATAAACACAGAGTAACACAGTGAGATTAACATAGAATAACACAGTGAAACAGTTAGATATTTTCAATAATTTTTATCGCGGTAAGCGCGTTTTGGTAACCGGTCATACAGGTTTTAAAGGTTCTTGGCTTGCCATTTGGTTACACCAATTGGGTGCCGAAGTGATTGGTTTTGCTTTGGATCCATTTTCGGAGCGTGATAACTATGTACTTTCAGGCATTCAGGATAAAATTACCGATATACGTGGTGATATACGAGATGGTCAATTATTAAAGGAGGTTTTTCAAAAATACCAACCTGAAATTGTATTTCATTTGGCTGCTCAACCTTTGGTACGACTTTCCTATGATATTCCAGTTGAAACCTATGAAGTAAACGTAATGGGAAGTATTCATGTCATGGAAGCCATTCGTGTAACCGAAAGCGTGAAAGTGGCGGTGATGATTACCACCGATAAATGTTACGAAAACCGTGAGCAAATTTGGGGTTACCGTGAGAATGAAGCCATGGGGGGATATGATCCTTATTCTTCTTCAAAGGGTGCAGCTGAAATTGCTATCTCTTCTTGGAGAAGATCTTTCTTAAATCCAAATGACTTTTCAAAACATGGTAAAGCTATAGCCAGTGCTCGTGCAGGTAATGTAATTGGAGGGGGGGACTGGGCATTAGATCGTATCATTCCTGATTGCATTAAAGCCTTAGAAGCTGGTCAAACGATAGATATCCGTAGTCCTAAGGCGATTCGACCTTGGCAACATGTATTAGAGCCATTAAGTGGATATATGCTTTTGGCTCAGAAAATGTGGGATGAACCTACGAAGTATTGCGATGGTTGGAATTTTGGACCGCATGCTGAATCCATTGCTACCGTTTGGGATGTCGCCACAAAAGTAATTGAGAATTATGGAAGTGGTGAACTACGTGATTTGTCTGACCCTAATGCATTGCACGAAGCAAAACTTTTAATGTTGGATATTTCCAAAGCCATGTTTCAATTGGGATGGGAGCCACGTATGAATATTGATGAAACCATTGCATTAACTGTAGATTGGTATTCTCGTTATAAAAATGAGTCTGTCTTTGAACTATGTTTGGATCATATTAACAAATTTGTCAATAAATGAGGATATTACTCACTGGCGCCACTGGATTTCTAGGTTCTCATATCGCTGAGAATCTATACAATGCTAATAATGATTTGTTCCTGACCAAAAGGCAATTTTCAAGTATAGCCAATTGTGAATCCTTTAGTTCCGATGTGAAATGGGTCAACACCGATAGTCTGGATTGGGTTGAAAAGGCCATACTTTATAAACCAGATGTAATTATTCATGCAGCTTGGAATGGTGTATCGTCTTCTAATAGAGGTGATTGGTCTGAACAGCTCTCAAATATTGATTTTATATACCAGTTACTTAAAATAGCAGATCAATGCACAATAAAGAAATTTATTTCATTGGGTAGCCAGGCTGAATATGGTCAGTTTGATGGTAGAATAACTGAAGATTATCCTTTAAATCCGACCACTTCTTATGGCGCTGTTAAGTTGGCGGCAATGACAATCATTAAACTATTTTGTTCTGAGCGGAATATAGATTGGTATTGGCTGCGGGTTTTTTCTGT
>CANFFA010000148.1 GCA_947445425.1 Paludibacteraceae bacterium | reverse complement strand
TGGAGTGATCAGCCAATGCATCAATATTCGGTGTTTTAATCTGTTTGTGACCGTAGCAGCCCAACACCCAGTTCATATCATCCGCCATGATCAGCAGTACATTCTTTTTATGGGTCTGTTTTTCACTCTTCTGCGTTTGACAAAAGAAGGAAGAGGGTGTGAGTAAGGCAGTGGACAACAACACGCTTGATAGTTTCATATAAATCTTATTAAATTAATGATGTCTTAATCTTAATTTCTATTGTTTAGGCAATATTAATAAACAGCGATAGGCTTAGCAATCCCCTTTATAAAATAAAACCCCTGTTTAAGTTTTAATTCAACGTACTCACTATTACATTTCTCAGCGAGAATCAATGCTCCTACAGAATTATAAACTTGTATGGTTTCGCCCATAGGATAGTTCATCAAGGTGACTCCACCATTGCTGCTCGTCACCTTAATATTTGTAAAAGATAAGCTGCTTAAGGCAGTATATTTACCATTATCAAAAACGGGATTTCCACTAGTAGTAATTCCCTTCCATACTGCCCAAGTAAAACCAACCGGGGCCACACTGCCGATAGAGGAGATGTAATTGTTTAACAAACTTAATGTCGAATTGCTCCCTAGATTTTCACCCATATTTTTCGATGAATAGACGGAATCATTCAGTAAGCTTTGGATTCCTGTAGCGGCTGGTTGATAAACGACTCCTTCATTATTAATGACTCTGTTTCCTGTGATACGGATTAATTTATTCCCGGATAAATTTAAAGAAGCTTGGAGTGCATTTTTCCATACGGTAGGATCTGATTCTGCAGGATCAATTCCCCATTCAGCCATACACCAGCCTGGCGCAGTAGATGTTTTAATCACATCCATTGCACTGGTAAAACTAGTGGGATTCTTCGCTTCATTATTGTAAAAACTCCAAGATGGACAAGAGTAATCATTGACACAGGTTCTGGCCTCTCCTGCCGTTTTTGAAAAGGAAGAGGCAAAAATCTTTTCCCGCGGAAACCCCAGATCTGCATAAATTTTACTCAAGAACTCGCCATGCCTACGACAGACTTCGTTCAAATCCTCAATAGTCAAAACGCCTGAAGACTTAATACCCGCTGTTTTTACGGCATTATAACCAATTGTTTGCACTTGGGCACCACGCGAAGGAATATCATAGGGATCCAGCTTCACGATTGGTGTTAGGTCCTCATCTTTCCCTACGTATTGATTACCATCCTTAATAAAATAGTTGTTAATTCCAATGGCCAATTCGTCGGTAGAACGTATGCCCGCAAATAAATATTTTTTATTAGCAGGGAGTGAATCATACCAAATCTTTACCGGTGCCATTAATTTTAGAATAGCCTCTTTTTCTGCTGCCTGAACAGTAGGGCTCATCAAATTAGGCATCGGTGATAATGTAATTTGAGATCCCCAATTCAACCACCCAATTTTAACAGCCGTTGAGGCATCCCAACCCGTCCACTCTACATTCTCCACATTGGCGGGATTGTAATTGTCAATATTCACAATTCGTTCGCCTAAAAGATCTGGAGCTTGTTGATCCCACCAATTGAATAAGTCAGGTCGAACCTTATTAAAGGGCATAACACCCAAAAATATCATAATAGGCACACCATACTTATCAGCATCTGCCAAATGTTGTTTCATTGCGGGAAGCAATTTAGTATTCAGATCTCTTTCAAAAATTCTAATCAAGGGTTGAGTCGCAATGGCCACATCTTTGCCAATGCAGGATCCAAAACTATTTTTTATTATTGATGAAAAAAATCTTAAGTCCAAGGATGAAAGTGCGATGTATTGCTTTGGCCCTTTCCACCATTTTGCATGTAAATTTAAATTTTCAGTGACCAAAGTCGTTGGCTCAAACCTTAAATCCTTACTGGTATACCATCCTCCAAAGAGGGAATCCGATTTTGTGGGATCAACGACGGTTGATATTTTCGTGCCAAATTTCACATTTTGTGTTATTGGTGCCGTGCTTCCTCCTTGTGTGTCAAAACTTACCGTAAAACCAACGCTATTCAAATTCGAACTTGAAGTTCCTGAATTCAACACCATACTCTCTTGAGCATAATTTTGGGCTAAAACAGAATTCCCCTCTATCTCGGCAATTCTATTTACCACCCGAACACCAAGGGTGCTAATGGCTGTGGCAGATGGATTTAATGCAATACAATTGGTAAGGCTACTGCCCGATTGTAACCACCCCACCAATCCTGCTGCCTTGGCATTACCACTATTGGTAGTGGCTGTCACACTTCCTGAGGCATAACTATTGGCAACTAACCCAAGACAGGTACCCGCCAAACCACCGGCATTTACCTGTGCATTAGCGGTGGCAATACCTTCAACACTGGAACTCGAAAAGCAATTTCTAATTTTTGTAGTATTCATTAAAACAGCTCCTACCAATCCACCGACATTTAAGAATTTGCTGTTATTTACTCCTGTAAATGAACTATTTACTTTAATGGAGGCATTGGTTGAACTATTTACGAGCTCTCCATAGTTCTCTAATTTACCACTCAATGCCCCTACATTGACATTCCCAGTTCCAGAATAATTAACGCTAACAACCCCTTCAATTTTACAATCGCTAATTTTGAAATTGGTAACATTCCCGGCTAAAATGCCAATGGCGGCATCCAAAGCACCTGTGACAGATACATTCACATAAGCCCCCTCAATGATGAGATTTTTGAGATATCCGACCATACAGACGCCAAACAAACCATTTAATCCAATAGTAGAGGGGGTGGTGGAGGACCCAATTTTAAGTCCAATAATTCTTTTTCCGTTTCCATCAAAATTCCCCATGAAATTGATATTTGCACTGGGACCGATGGGAGTCCATGAAGTGGTCTCCCCACTTAAATCGATGTTGTTTGTTAACTTGAAGTAAATTCCGGGATTGTCATACACAGGATTGTTTTTAGCAACAGCATCACGTAAAAACTTTAAATCAGCAACCGTGGCTATTTGAAAGGGGTCTGCGACGGTTCCTGCTCCTGATAATGAACTCACAACTTGAGAGCTCAGCGAGCCCATCATACAAAACAGACTAATAAAGACAAAAAGTGTTTTTTTCATAATATTAAATTTTTACTGCTCAAGATGACCTTAAGCAGTTTGATTCAAATAAAAATATCAGACAATAATTAATCTATTCTCTTGAAATTCAACCCTAAATAAGCTTTAGCAAGTATAGACTTACGTCGAATATTCGATAACACCTCAGCAGAAGGAAAATCAATCATTTTCTGGAAACCGCACCCTTTTAATTACAAATTTTCTGACCATCAAAAAGATACATCCCTTTGGGTAAACTTATTTCCTGTATGCTTGCTTCGGCTTTACCTTTCCACACCAGCTTACCCTCTAAGTTATAAATTAAAATAGGGACTCCGATCTCTACGCCTTCGATCACAATTACATTCTTTTTAGAATACACTTTCAGTCGTGTATTCAGAGTGGAAGTGGAAGTTGAGCTTATAACTGAACTTCTATCCAATGTCAAAGCAGGGTTTGCAATTGTAGGTGCAAGCCACTTCAGCAATGGCGTTGTTGTAAAGCCTGTTCCAAAAGCATTCATCTCTTTTATTGCCGCTGTTGCATTGGGTATGGTATCGAGAATGTCATTATTATAGATGCATACCATTCGCGTATTTTTTATCAAACTTGCTTTGAATGCAGAAAGCCATTCTGACTGAAGTTTGTTTTTATTTCTTGAATAAAGCCACTCCACAGCTCCCCAATAAGGTGCAGTCGATTTTGTCAAAGCCGACATCGCCGTTACATCGGTTTCAGGATTTGAGGCCTTGCTATAAAACGACCACCCCGGGCAAGAGTATTCATTTACTGCTGCTTTATATAAACTTTCACCATTTGCCCAACCTCCACAGTGAGTATAAATACAAGTTCTGGGAATTCCTTGCTCAAATACAGTTTTAGACATACTTTCCAAATGCCTACGAACGACTTCAGTTTGCATTTCGGCAGTCAAAGTACCTGAAGTGGCAATACTGGGATTGCTTGCAGTTTTCACTGCTGCATATCCAATGGTTTGTACTCCTCTTGATGGTAAAGTAGCAATCGTTCTTCCTGTTTGGGGATCGTTGGCTGGATCGGCATTCAATAAATCATTGCCGTTGGGGTAATAGTAGTTGGTGACCCCAATGGAACTCTCCCAACCTACAACGATTCCTGCAAATAAATACTTTTTATCACTCGATAAAGCATCGTACCATTTTTTTATTAGGTTTACACTTTTTGTGATTTCGGTATGCGATACAGCGATATAAGTTGGACTCATCAAATTGGGACAAGGAGCCTTACGGAGTTGACGCCCCCAGTCGAGCCAAGTTAATTTCACAGCGCTGGTTGAACTCCAGTCTGTCCACTCTACATTCTCCTTGTTTAGGGGATTATAAGTTGCCTTGTCGGTGGCATCCCACCAATTCCACAAATCTTTTCTATAATCCCAATAGACCTCTACGTCTAACTTTATTAAAATCGGTAAGTTATATTTCAACGATAAATCAAGCTGTGATTGAAGTTTATTTAGAACGGTTGTGGGATGCGCCTGTAATAATGAGATGATAACGCCCAGACCCACAGCGTAGCGTTTGTTGTTTTGTGCACCGTAGTTATCAGAAATTAACTTTGCTTCACTGTCGGTAAAAGTCGTCTGATTTAAAAGTATGTATTTGTTAACGCAGCCAGGGGTTGCGACAAAATTATTCAGAATGTCTAAGGGATTGCTACTTCCCAAATCCAGCCCCCCTTTTTTATCAAGTGCAACATCAATCGCAGCTTGTGTGAAATTTTGAAGTGGATCAGCAACGCTTGCGGCTTGTTTCATCATCAAACTACTAGATGCATAGCAGTAAGCAATTGAAGTGCTGGTTTGGGCTGCATCCGCTATACGACCCAAGGTTCTTGATCCGGATCCAATGGCAGTAAGTACACTGTTCAAGGCGATGCAATTGGTAATGACCCCACCCCGTTGACCTGTAATTCCACCAACCTTCACTGGGCCTGTAGTGGCAACTCCCGTCACATCGCATTTAGAATAACAATTGTTTATATTTGGACAATTCCTTCCTGTAATTCCACCAATTGCCACTACGGTATGAAGCGTTCCTTCTGCACGAATAGCACCTAAACTATAACAATTATTGATTTCAGGTCTCAGTGTAGCTGTTCCATCTGCAACACCTACAATTCCACCAACACCCATTGTGGCAGTAGTAATTGATCCCGTCAGCTTGCTCGTAGCATTGATAGTAACATTTGTCGAACTATTCTTAATAATTGAACCGAGTTCCATTTTGCCCACTATGCCCCCAACATTAAAAGTACCCCATGGGTAACTCGATGTTATTTGCCCACTGATTTGGCAATTATGGATGATGGTACCATTTGTAATGCTGGCGGCCAAAGCGCCTACAGAACTTTCTGTACCACTATTTCCTAGTGTGAAAATTGAAACACTTTCTAATGTGAGGTTTGAAATAGTAGCTCCATTACAGATTCCAAAAAGACCGGTGATTAACTGAGAGGAGGGAGCTGTACTGCTGCCAATTTTAATACCCGAAATTTTTTTGTTATTTCCTTCAAAAATGCCAATAAATTCGTTTGAAATACTATTACCAATAGAAACCCAACTCAATGTCTCCTTTGATAAATCAATATCTTGCGTCAGTATAAAATGAGTGTCGGCAAGCGTGTACTTTGTGTTTTTGTTGTTAATTTGCTCTGCTAAGTATTTTAATTCTGAGGAGCTGCTGATGGTATATGGATCGGAGAATGTACCACTTCCCATCAAATTGGATGTTTGGGCATATAAAAGATGACTTATTAACAAGACAGCTGTAATAACCAGATTTCTTTTCATA
Organism: Paludibacteraceae bacterium; assembly: GCA_947445425.1. Classification (GTDB taxonomy): domain Bacteria; phylum Bacteroidota; class Bacteroidia; order Bacteroidales; family Paludibacteraceae; genus Paludibacter. The sequence goes on along the minus strand of CANFFA010000148.1, from coordinate 436 downwards.
GCGTTTAAAAATTAGGTTAAAAAAAAGGAGAATGACTATCAAACTCCTTTTCAAAAAAAACGAAAAAACGAAAACCAACCCTAATAGGTGAACTGTGATTTATTCATCTAAAAATAGACATAAGAAGAGAGCCTCTCGGTAATCCTGACTCTCTTCTTATCTAAGAAATTATTTATTAACTACTACATGCTTGATGCCGCGAACAATATATACACCTTTAGCAATATTTTTCTTTAATACATCTGCAGTCGCAATATCTGAAGAAACTTTTACACCATGAGTGGTATATATTTCAACCAATTGACCAACAGCTGCTCCTGCAATGTATAGGCTACCATCTTTAGAGTAAGCATACATTCCATTTTCACTCGCAGCTAATTTATTCAATCTGGTTGCAGGAGTTACAGTAGGTGCAGAGGTAAATTTAGGAATACCG
>CANFFA010000147.1 GCA_947445425.1 Paludibacteraceae bacterium | reverse complement strand
GAGAATGAAAACCTTGATTTTTTACTGAATCCTGAAACTTGGAATTAATTCGGCATTCGAATAAACTGTTCTGTCATTCCTTTATATATCATGCAAATTATATATCATTCATCTTCTTCAGTATGCTTTCCACCTTCTGTAGCCACAGTGGGTTTCTTTGATGGACTGCATGCTGGACACAGAGCGCTAATTAACGAATTGAAAACTTTGGCTGCTTTAAATTCGCAAAAAAGTATTCTTTTTACATTTGCAACACATCCTAGGCAAGTTTTAAATCCTGATTTTCAACCAGATTTGCTGACTACCCTTTCTGAGAAGCTAAAACAGTTGGAAACGACTGGGATTGATGTCTGTGTTGTGCTGGAGTTTAATGCAGCTATGGCCAAACTTTCGGCTTTTGACTTTATTAAAACCGTTCTTAAGGAGCAGTACAACGTAAGTACTTTATTAATAGGTCATGATCATCGTTTTGGTCACAATAGGAATGATGGATTTGCTGAATACCAACAATTTGGTAAGGAGCTGAATGTTGACGTGATTCAAGCAAAACGTTTTACTACCGCAACAGATGCTCAAATAAGTTCTTCGCAAATTAGATTTGCACTTTTAAATGGTGATATCGAACAAAGTAATCGTTTGTTGACCTATCCATATTCGATACAAGGAAAAGTAGTTGAAGGCTTCAAAATGGGTCGTAAAATTGGCTTCCCAACTGCCAATATTGTCCTTGACAACAAGAATAAAATAATTCCTACTATGGGTGTGTATGCCGTAATGGTTTACTGGAATAAGCAAAGCTACAAAGGAATGCTAAACATAGGGGTTCGACCCACCTTGAATAATGGAAAGAACATCAGCATTGAAGCTCACTTGTTTGACTTTAATCAAGATATTTATAATGAATCAATTGAACTTGAATTTATTCAGAAAATTAGGGATGAAGTTAAATTTGATGGCTTGGATAAATTAATAGAACAGCTAGGTAAAGATGAAGTGACGGCTAGGCAAATCCTAAATGAAGTATCATAAATATTTATTTGATGGTTTTGTTCTATATTTCTAATGTGGTGAAATTACGTTTATATTAAATGCAAATAAATGAATAACTAAAAAATCTCACCACTAAGACACTAAGTATACTGACTTTCATGAAGTTTATTAAACTTAAATTCAGCTGCTTGAAAAATAGATCACTTAGGAAATAAAACATAAATGTTTTATTTTAAGCTACTAGTCAATTTACTAGTGTTTATTTCTTTATTTTTCTTAGTGAAACTAAGTGAACTGAGTGCCTTAGTGGTAAACTTTTAAAAGCGATAATTTAGGCGATGAAAGTATATTTGTTATTTTTATTTGAATATAGTGGCAGCTTTAGTTCAATCTATTTAACACCAATTGCCTAGTTTTGAACAATTAATAACCATTACAACACACACTTATTTGTATCTTTGTATCAGCAAATTTGATTAAAAACCATTAATTTGTAGATGCTAATTTTTAATCTGATATTAACTCCAATTTCAGCCCAATCATTTTCTTTTCGTATGAAAGAAACATTACTTACTCTTTTGATTACTCTATCAATGACACTATCTTCCACCAATAGCAATCCGTTTTTTGAATCCTACAAAAATAAATACGGTGCACCTCCTTTTGATCAAATTAGAATTGAACATTATCAACCAGCTTTTAATGAGGGCATAAAACAGCAACAAGCTGAAATAAATGCAATTGCTGAAAATTCATTGAGCCCAAGTTTTGAGAATACTGTTGCCGCACTTGATTTTAGTGGTGAATTACTTAAAAAAGTATCTTCTGTCTTTTTTAACCTATACTCTGCTGAAACCAATGAGCAGATGACAGAAATTGCCAATGTGATTTCACCTGTTTTGACTGAACACAACGATAATATCTATCTGAATCCAACACTCTTCTCTCGAATAGAGAAGCTGTATCAAAATAGAACTAATTTAGCGCTTAATCTGGAGCAGTTGCGACTTTTGGAAAAATATTACAAGAATTTTATTCGTAGTGGTGCTGCCCTGAATTCGAAACAAAAAGATCAACTCAGAGAAATTAACAAAGAGCTTGGTTTAGCTGAGTTGCTTTTTGGTCAGAATGTTTTGGATGAAACCAATTCCTATAAAAAAGTCATTGAGAATGAAGCTGATTTAATCGGTTTACCGAAAAGTGTTTGTCAAGCTGCTGCTGAGGCAGCCAAATTGGATGGTAAAGAAGGTAAATGGCTATTCACTACCCATAAAGCGAGCTTCATACCAGTGCTTCAGTATAGTCAGAATAGAAATTTGCGCAAAGAGCTGTTTGTGGCTTATACCAAACGTGCAGATAATGATAATTCTAAAGACAATAAGCTGGTTATTAATAGAATAATTGAACTTCGCTTACAAAAAGCAAAATTGTTGGGATTTGAAACGGCAGCTGATTTTATCTTAGATGATACGATGGCTAAAACACCTAAGCAGGTCTATGATTTTCTAGCAACAGTTTGGGAGCCAGCATTGAATAAGGCTAAAGTGGAAGCTGCTGAACTCCAAAAGCTAATGAATGTTGAGGGGAAAGGGGAAAATCTAGAACCTTGGGATTGGTGGTTTTATTCTGAAAAACTACGTAAATCAAAATATGATTTGGATGAAGAGGCTTTAAAACCTTATTTTAAATTGGAAAATGTACGCAAAGGCGTATTTGATTTGGCGACAAAATTGTATGGCTTAAAATTTAAGAAGCTTGAGGATATGCCTTTGTATCATCCAGATGTTGAGGTATTTGAAGTAAGTGATCAGGATGGATCTTTGATAGGTGTTTTGTATACTGACTATTTTCCTCGAGCAGGGAAACATGCTGGTGCCTGGATGAATAATATTACGGATCAATTTATCAAAAATGGGATAAATCATAGACCTATTATTTGCAATATCGGTAATTTTACCAAACCAACAGTAGATCAACCATCGCTACTGACTATGGATGAGGTGGAAACACTTTTTCATGAATTTGGACATGCGTTGCACGGTTTGCTATCACAATGTAACTACCCAAGTTTGTCTGGAACCAATGTTTTAAGGGATTTCGTTGAATTACCCTCACAAATTATGGAAAATTGGTGCTGGGAGCCAGAGGTTCTAAATACTTATGCACATCATTATTTAAGTGGAGAGCTGCTTCCAAATGCTCAAATTGAAAAAATTCAAAAGGCATCAACTTTTAATCAAGGTTTTGCAATGACTGAATTGCTTTCAGCAGCCTTGCTAGATATGGATTATCACACCATAAAAGATACAAGCAATTTTGATGTTAATCAATTTGAAAACAAAGCATTGACGAGAATGGGTTTGATACCACAAATTGTTGTCCGTTATCGAAGTAGCTATTTTAATCATATCTTTGGTGGCGGTTATTCTGCTGGTTATTACAGTTATACTTGGGCTGAAGTACTTGATGCCGATGCATTTCAAGCTTTTAAAGAAGCAGGTAGTGTTTGTGATAGAAAAGTAGCCACCAACTTTAGAGAATTTATTCTAGAGCGAGGTGATACCGAAGATCCAATGCAACTTTATATTAAATTTAGAGCTGCAAAGCCAAATCCAGCGGCATTGTTAAAAAGAAGGGGTTTGAAATAAGTATAAAATTCATTGCAATTAAAAAGCAATCAGATGCTAAACTATAAATTATCATTGAAGAATGTCATTACGCCAAGTATACCCATCGCAATTTTATTAACGATAGGATGTGTTGCATTTTGGTTTTTGGCCGATCTAGGTTCTCATTTATCTAATGTAAATGAAAGTGTAAATCCACTTGTAAAGTCTATTCAACTGAATGTGCTACATAACATTATATCATTCAGTACTATAACTCTATTGTTTACAGTTTTGAATGCTTTTCTACTTGCACAATTAAACAGTCAATACTCACTCATTAGGACTAGGACTTTCCTCCCGATTATCATTTTTATGATTTTAATGAGTGCTTGGACTGAGACACATTTGTTAAATGAATCTCATCTTGCCCTCACTCTTTTTATTGTTGCTTTGTTTTATTTTTTCAACATGCAAAAAGATATAGAAGGTGTTGAACAAGCATTTATGGGTAGTTTCGCTATTGGGGTAGCAAGTCTATTGATCAATCCACTGATTTTTTTAATGCCTTTTTGCTGGATGGGCTTTGTCATGTTTCAAAGTTTCTCTCTTCGTACATTTTTAGCTAGTCTTTTCGGCATACTGAGTCCTTGGCTCATATATGTTTCTATCTACGCCTATCTTCACCCCAATTTCAATCCGATAGAGGTTTTAAATGCTGAATTAGTTCTTGGTATAGACTTAATGACTCTTCCGATTTTAAATATTGCTTACATCGTGGGAGTGAGTGTTGTCTTATTTTTAGGCTTAATTGGTCTGTTTTCGAATGCCCATGGCGATGCCATCCAAACACGAACGAGATTAAATTTTTTAATACTGATTCTTTTTGCACTCTCTATTCTCGCGCTTGTTTATGCACAAGAAATAGAACTTTTCCTACCCATCTTGGCAATTCTTTATGCTTTACTGGTTTCACATGCATTTACTTTGAAAGAAAATAATTTCTATGCCATTTTGTTTGTTGTTTTTTGCGTTCTAAATACTGCCTTTATAATTTCAAAATTATTTGCACTTTAATATGATTGGATTTTTAGAACTGGGTTATATTGGCCTTTTTTTAGCTTCATTTTTGGCCGCGACAGTAGTGCCCTTTAGTTCTGAAGTCGTTTTTTCAGCCATGGTATTTGGCGGATTTGATGCTTGGAGTTGCGTATTCATTGCTACTTTAGGAAATTGGTTGGGAGGAATGACCTGTTATTATCTTGGACTTCTAGGTAAATTGGAGTGGATAGAAAAATATATAGGAGTGAAAAAACAGAAAATTGATAAGTTTACCGACAAAATTCATAAACATGGTGATTGGATAGCCTTCTTTTCTTTTTTGCCGGGTATCGGTGATATTATTGCTGTAGCTTCAGGCTTTTTTCGCTGTAATGTATGGATAGTTGCAGGGTCTATGTTGCTCGGTAAGTTTGTTAGATACATTGTTTGGATGTATTTCAACGGGCTATTTATGTAGTTTTAATTTATTAATTAGGAGGTGGTTCAAGCTATACAACTACATTTTGAATTTTTATATAAACACTTTACAATGTTGTATGACAAAATTAATTAGAATACTTATTGTTTTTTGCCTGCTATGCAATTCATTGCTAGGTAGTACAAATGATCTTAAAATTAATGACAAGCTGATCGTCAGGGGTATGCGCTCAGTGACCTCTAGAAAAGTTAGTGCAGTGATTGTACATTCTACCTTTAATAATTCAGGTGGGGATAAATACGATATCGATTTGATCATTAAACAATTTTCGCGTTATGGGGTCAGCTCACATTATGTAATTGGAAGGGACGGAATTATCTATCGATTGGTAAAAGAAAATAATGTTGCCTTTCATGCAGGGAAAAGTGTATTGCCCAATGGTCATAAAAATTTGAATGCTTGTTCTATTGGAATTGAATTGATTAACGCTTTTGATGATTCACCAACAGATTTTCAGATTAAATCTTTGACTACGCTTGTCACTGAGATCTCTAAACGTCATAAAATTGAATTCCTTTTAAGACATAGTGATATTGCACCAGAGCGAAAAACAGATCCATGGAATATGAATTGGGATGGTTTCCTTGCACAAGTTCGTCCTTTGGGCATACCTATTGCAAAACAGAACCAGAAGACTCACTCATCTGATTTATAGCGTTTTTTAGTAAAAAAAATATCCGACCATCTTATCTTTATAATTGATAATATTGGCCGGATATTTTTTTTGTAAATGTGCTTTTCATAAAACAAAAGCAAGTCTTGTTCGTATATTTATAAATTATTTTTTATCTAAATCTACACAGGCTTTATAGATGTTTTCCACTAACTCTCCAAGCTTATCTTGTGGTACTGCTGAAAAGGCCAAGCGTATAACGTTGCCAAGAACAATTACGCCAGTACTATATTTTTCCAATAAATGCTTGCGAATATCTTCTGCCACCAAGCCTTTTTTAGGCTCAACACACATAAAATAACCAGAGTTAAATGGAAGTGCTGAAAAATATTCAGCATAAGCTGGTTTTGATAAAGCATCACGCAAAATAACATAACGACTTTTTAAGATATCGTATTTTTCTTTTTTGGATTGTTCGTATGACGGTGAAGAATATACATTGTACAATAAAGACTGAGATATTTGGCTGATATTTGAGATATTACCACGAACGGCACCAGCTGTTTTGTTCTCAAGGGCTTCATAAAGTGCTGCGGTTCCACCTT
>CANFFA010000146.1 GCA_947445425.1 Paludibacteraceae bacterium | reverse complement strand
GGATTTGGATTGTGTCCGCCACCCACCTCTAATACTTTTTCGCTTTTTCCAACATTAAATTTGAAGCGTGATTTTGGATTTCCAGTTTTCATATTTAGTTGCTCTTGATCTATATTATACATCTACAACAATTAAATACAAGTCACTACCGAACGCCTCAAATTGAAGGGATAAAATCTTAAACCCTTCAATCCAATGTTCAAATTCGATCGGGCAGTATACATCATACTCAATTACACATTTACGTAACCCAATAGAAAAAATGCGACCAACTCAAAGTTAGCAAATTCGCCAAAATCACACAAAAAAAGGACTTAGTACTAATAATAGTGCTAAGTCCTTTTTATCTAATTTATAGTTCAACTATAATTTCCCCATCACCTCCATCGCAAAATGCTCCAATCCAGGATCACGGGCACCCATGAGTAGAAGTACACATGGATTTTCAAAATATGGTTGCAAGGCAGCTACCAAGTCATTTCTATTCTCCACAAAATAGGCATTCTTCCCTAAGGCTTTAATTTCTTCTATCAAATCATTGGCCGAGATATCTTTTACTGCAGTTCCTCCGGCATAAAATATCTCACTCATCCAGATCTCATCTTGCGGACGTAAAGCTGCAGCTATTTCGGCAATAAAATCATTTTTAAGGAAACGAGTCGGTCCATAACCATGTGGCTGAAACCAAGCAATCACCTTGGGAGCAATGGGTTGACAAGCCAGTATAGAAGCAGCACATTTGGCAGGATTGTGTGCATAATCATCAATCAAGACTATTCCACTTTTTTCCCCAATAATTTGGTGACGTCGGTAAATCCCTTCATAATTTTCCAATGCAATGGCGGCTGTTGGGACATCAACACCACAGAGTGCTCCAACCGCTATTGCCGCAGTAGCATTTTCCATATTGTGTTTACCTACTGTGCTCATCTTCACCGCTTCACCATTCACTTTAAACTTGATTACAAAACCATCTTGTTTAAAATCAGTTGCCATATAACCAGCTTTTAAGCCGTCAACACTAAAATCATTTGACTTATTGAGAGATAATTGAGTGGCTAATTTATTAGATAAATTGGTAATGAACTTACTTTTTGTATTGTCGCGAAATGTCCCGAAAATCTCCATCAATTCATCAATTTCCTGATGATCTTTATCAATGTTCAATAATAATCCAATTTCGGGATGATACTGCACGATGGAACCGTCACTCTCATCCGCCTCAATCACCAACCACTCCCCTTTTCCAACCTTGGCATTCCCGATTCTCCCTTCTCTAATAATACTGGTCAACCCCGCACCACTGATGATACTCGGTTCCAAACCAGCATGTTGTAAGATATCAAAAATCATTGCAGAAGTAGTACTTTTTCCTGAAGTCCCTCCTACTGCTATGGTCTTTTTACTCTCTGCAATGAGTGCCAAAACTTGGGACCTACGCAAAATTGGGATATTAAGTTGCTTGGCCTTTTGAACCTCAAACACAGTATCTTCAATAGCAGTAGAAACCACAATCAGATCAGTCTCAGCATTGATACCACTACCGTCTTGCAAAAAGCATTGAATACCCTCCGCTTCGAGTTTTACTTTCGTTTCATTGAAGGTATCTGGTGAAAAATAGCGATCACTCCCACTCACATTTTTACCGATACCTTGTAGGTATTGAGCAATAGCACTCATACCTGTCCCAGCTACGCCGATAAAGAATATATTGTTAAAATTATTGATATTCATAATGTTATGACAATTGTACAGGATTAAACTTATTAGTTCAAATGTAAGAAAATTAAACGGCAATTGCAAACCCTTCATAATCACAAAAAAAAACGGACTCACTCTTTTTGAGTGAAGTCCGTTTTTAAATGGTAAATAGTAAATCTTGAAATAGCAAATCAGATTACTCTTCCAATAAGATCTCCATGATGGTACAAGCTGCTTTCGCTACTGGACTTCCAGGACCAAAAATGGCAGCAACACCAGCTTTGTAAAGATAATCATAATCTTGCGCTGGAATTACACCGCCTGCAATTACGATAATATCCTCACGTCCTAGTCTTTTCAACTCAGCAATCACCTGAGGAACTAAAGTTTTATGACCAGCCGCTAATGACGAAATACCCATAATGTGTACATCGTTTTCAACTGCTTGTTTCGCAGCTTCAGCAGGGGTTTGAAACAAAGGTCCCATGTCCACATCAAATCCACAGTCAGCATATCCAGTTGCCACTACTTTTGCACCACGGTCATGACCATCTTGACCCATCTTGGCAATCATGATACGAGGTTGACGACCTTCTTTTTTAGCAAATTTATCTGTTAATTCACAAGCTTTCAAGAAAGCTGCATCATTTTTCGTTTCTGATGAGTACACGCCTGAAATAGTTCTAATGGTTGCTTTATAACGACCTGCAACAGCTTCGCAAGCGTCTGAAATCTCTCCCAATGAAGCACGCAAACGTGCAGCTTCGATTGCCAATTCTAACAAGTTGCCTTTTTCTGTTTTTGCACATTCAGTGATGGCAGCCAAAGCTTTTTGAACTTCCGCTTCATTACGACCTGCACGCAATTGTTTCAAACGCTCAATTTGCTGAATACGCACTGCTGTATTGTCAACTTCCAAAATATCAATTGGATCTTCTTTCTCCAATCTGTATTGATTGACACCCACAATAATTTGACTGCCAGAGTCAATACGAGCTTGAGTGCGAGCAGAAGCTTCTTCAATGCGCATTTTTGGCACACCGGTTTCGATAGCCGCAGCCATACCGCCTAATTTTTCAACCTCTTCAATCAAAGCCCAAGCCTTTTCAGCCAAGTCATTGGTCAATGATTCTACATAATAAGAACCTGCCCAAGGATCTACCTCACGACAAATATCGGTTTCTTGTTGAATATAGATCTGTGTATTACGGGCAATACGAGCAGAAAACTCTGTTGGTAAAGCAATAGCTTCATCCAATGCATTGGTATGGAGCGATTGTGTATGACCCAATGCTGCAGCCATAGCTTCAACACAAGTACGACCAATATTATTAAATGGATCTTGTTCTGTCAATGACCAACCCGAAGTTTGTGAGTGGGTACGCAATGCCAATGATTTTGGATTTTTAGGATTGAACTGCTTCACAATTCTTGCCCACAACATCCGTGCAGCACGCATTTTGGCAATTTCCATAAAGTGATTCATACCAATGGCCCAGAAGAAAGACAAACGTGGCGCAAAAGAGTCAATATCCATTCCGGCATTTACACCTGCACGTAAATACTCCAATCCATCTGCCAGGGTATAAGCCAACTCAATATCAGCTGTTGCACCCGCTTCTTGCATGTGATAACCAGAGATTGAGATAGAGTTAAATTTAGGCATCTTTTGTGATGTAAATTCAAAAATATCAGCGATGATTTTCATTGAGAATTTAGGTGGATAGATATAGGTATTACGCACCATAAATTCCTTCAAAATATCATTCTGAATGGTTCCAGCCATCTCTTCTAATTTTGCACCTTGCTCCAAACCTGCATTGATATAAAATGCCAAAATTGGAAGAACAGCACCATTCATGGTCATAGAAACTGACATTTTATTCAATGGAATTCCATCGAACAAAACTTTCATATCTTCTACCGAACAGATGGAAACACCAGCTTTACCAACATCACCTACTACACGGTCGTGATCGGCATCATAGCCACGGTGTGTTGCCAAGTCAAAAGCTACTGACAATCCTTTTTGTCCAGCTGCCAAGTTGCGACGATAAAATGCATTTGACTCTTCAGCAGTTGAAAAACCTGCATATTGACGAATGGTCCATGGTTGCATAGCGTACATAACGCTATAAGGGCCACGTAAATACGGAGGAAGACCCGCAGCATAATTTAAATGCTCCATTCCTTCCAAATCATCTTTGGTATAAAATGGCTTTACTGGTATCAACTCAGGAGTTAACCAAGTACTCTCAGTCTGAGGGGCTTTTGACGTTACAGAAAAATTCTGAATGTCGATATTTTTAAAATTTGGTTTCATATTTTAATATATTTTTTTGAACGCAAAGTTGCTAAGATGCAAAGTCGCAAAGTTAAAAGTCATTTGAAATAATTATTTACTTTTCTTTTAATTCCATCTTTCAATAAAACTGTATTGAAATTAAATAAATATCCCAATTTAATATCCGATAGCCTCATATAAGAAACGAGTTGAGCTTCATCAATAGGATAAATATCATGTACTGATTTTATTTCAACAATTATCACATTTTCGACTAAAAGATCAATTCTGAAATACTTATCTAACTTTCGTCCTTTATATTTAAGTGGGAGATAAACTTGACTCTGAACGGTAACACCTTTATTTCTTAATTCTTCACATAGACATTCTTCATATATAGACTCTAATAATCCTGGTCCTAATTCCTTATGTACTTCAAAAGCACAATCAAGAATTGTCTTACCTAAACGTTCATATTCGTCTTTTATCATTTCAGAAGTACTTCTTTGCGTCTTAAAAACTTAGCGTTCTTGGCGTTCAAATATTTTATTTTTTTTAAAAGTAAAAGCTTATCACAAATTGTGATAAGCTAAGTATTTATAATATTCCCAATTTTCCATTAAACGCTTTCAATAGATCCAAAACGTTAGTTTTCACATTCACAAAATACTCTATACCAATTGCTTTCAATTCATCTGCACAAGCAGGTGCTCCAGCCACTACAAATAAAGCTTTATCTTTAGCCAATGCATAAGCAGCAGGAGCCAATTCAGTATATTCATCATCACTTGAACAAATAACGATGATATCGGCTTTTGCTTCCAAGGCAGCATTCACACCTTCTTCAACTGTATTGAACCCTAGGTTATCAATTACATCATAACCGGCACAAGCAAAGAAATTACATGAAAATTGAGCACGTGCTAAACGCATGGCCAAATTACCAATGGTCAACATGAAAGCCTTTGGACGTTTGCTTGAACCTTCAGTAGCAAAACGCAAGGTTTCAAATTGCTCAGCGGCTCGAACTGAAACTAGTTTTTCTGTTCCAGTATGTGAACAACCACAATCATGACTGTCAACACTTTGCACTTTAGAAGCTGCAAATTCATTAAAATTAGGGAATTGATTGGTCCCCAATAAAATCTCACGACGACTAGAAACAGACTTCAAACGCTCTGCGGCTGTAGCTTTGATGGCTTTTTGTACAGAACCTGAGGCAATGGCAGCGAAATAACCACCTTGTTCTTCTACTTCCAAAAACAACTTCCATGCCTGAGCAGCTATTTCATTGGTCAAAGTTTCGACATAATAAGAACCAGCAGCCGGATCAGAAACTTTATCGAAATGACACTCTTCTTTTAATAGAAGTTGTTGATTTCTAGCGATACGTTCCGAAAACTCATCGGTAGGTTTATAGATGGAATCGTAAGGCAATACGGTGAGGGAATTAACGCCACCTAGAGTTGCACTCATCGCTTCAGTTTGGGTACGAAGCATGTTTACATTGGCATCAAATATCGTTTTATTAAAGGTACTGGTTTCAGCATGAATGCGCATTTTAGCTGCACATTTACAGATACCGTTTTCAGTACTTTTGCAATTATCTTTTTTGCATTCTGGTTGATATGCATCTACTATCATTGCCCATAAAAGCCTAGCAGCTCTAAATTTAGCAATTTCCATAAAATAATTTCCACCTACACCATAAGTAAATTTAATCTTTTTTGCTGCCAATGCAGTATCTACCCCAGCATCTACCATCATGGAAAGATATTCATTTCCCCATGCCAAAGAATAGCCTAGTTCTTGTGCGATAAAAGCACCTGCATTACTCAACACATTAGCATTTACACCAATCACCCTAAATCCAGGCAGACCAGCAGCAGCTTCGATTATCGATTTAGCTCTCACTGAAATCTCTTCCTTGGTAAACTCTTTTCCAGTTTCTACCATCCGTTTCATCGGATCGAAATTGATAGAGCCTTGCAACTTGCTTACATCAGCATTTTGTGATTTGAAATAGGCAGTAAGGAGGGTTGCCAATTCGGCAGCTGCGCTAATACAAATTCTAAAATTCAATTCGATGGACTCAGGTACAATGTTCTTTAACAATAAAGCAATATAATCAGCATTCAATTCTGATCTTTTCAATTTAAAGCCCAAGGAAGTTGCTCCTTTACACAATACTTCCAAAGCCTTTGCATTGGCCTCTTTTGCATTCACAACGTCAATATCCTGACGTACAAACCACTCATTACCCGCTTTAGTTCCTCTTACATAAGGAAATGCACCTGGAGCCGAATCTTTGGTTTTCAAACTTTCGATATCCTCTGCACGATAGAAAGGCATTACATTAAAACCCTCGTTTGTTTTCCAAACCAGTTTC
>CANFFA010000145.1 GCA_947445425.1 Paludibacteraceae bacterium | reverse complement strand
ATGCCGTAAAAAAATTATTGTTTCTTTTTTGTTCGCAGCACTAAGATAGGTGATTTTTTTCAACTGTTAAAATGATTCTATGTTATTTATTATTAAATAGTTATAGGTCGTTTTAACAGTGCTTTTAACAGTTAATTGCGGATTTAAGGAATATAGGAAATTATTCCAATATATGTAGAGGCGCAATGCATGCAGAATCGCAATGCATGTAGAGCCGCAATGCATTGCGGCTCTACAATGTTTCCGTCATCCACCGTGCCTTTCCAACACTAGCCGTAAAACCAGGGCTACCCGGCATTTTATCGCTAATGAAACGTGATGTGTGATTCAAGGGATTAATTATTTCTTCTTTAGCCAAATCTTGTAAGACTTTTCCAGTACGCATATCGATGGCTTGCGCCCGAATTCCCGAACGAAGTGGCGTGAAATCAGACCCTTTTAATTCGAGCAAATCACTGTTTATCAATCTTTGTGCATCTCTTGCAAAAGCTTCCCGATTAAAATGCTTCCAAATCTCAGCTCGCCCATCCTTCTTTTTCCCCATCCCAAAATAAAATTGAAGATTAGGGTAAAGAGCGTTCAAATTCATTGAGAATATTCCACGCGGCATACCAATTATATTGTCAGCACCTTCAGTAATTTTCTTAAATAAAGACTGTTTAGTCGTAGTTTCTTGGCCTGTTCTTTCGCGTAGTGGACTAAAGAAAACATCTGGACCCATAAACGGTTTTCCATTTACGCCAGGCATTACATGCACACCTAAAAATGGAGGGTTACGGGTAGGTTCATAGACAGCAGTACGCCAATCAACTACCTTGTTTAATTCCATATACGAACCCATTACCGGCATAATTTTCCAATACTTTCCACCTCCCACCATGCGGGCAATACGGTCGGCATGCGTTCCTGCTGAATTAACAACATGTTTGGCAATATACTCTTGGTGTTGGGTACTCACCAACCAACCTTCGGAGATGGCTTTTATCTCCATTACTTTATGATTTGTCTCAATAATTCCATTTTTATTGCGAATGTCTTCGGCCATTGCCTTCATTACTCCATCCGCATCAAAAAGATAGGCTTCAGGCAAATATAAACCTTCGGTAATATCTTTCGAAAGCAGTGGTTCATAATTGTCTCTTAACTCATGTCCAGATAGAATTACGGCAGATTTCTGTCCATTGGCAAACGCTTGTTGCTGATACTTTTCCAAATAAAGATCATCCCCAGGTACGGATGCTGCAATGATTTTGCCGATATTTCTTAAGGTCAATCCTTTTTCAATATGAAAATCCCTCAACCAAGCAAATCCTTCATTCGCAGCAGTAGCTTTCGCAGAGCCTGGAGCGTAAAATGCTCCAGTATGACCGGTTCCTGTATTGTGATCTGACCGGCTGGTACCTTGACCCAGTTCTGCTTCTTTTTCCAATAATACCAATTTTGCATTGGGATATTTTTCTCCCAAAATACGCATAATGGATAGTCCGCCGATTCCTCCGCCAATAACGAGGAAATCTACAGATTTGGGGGAGGAGGGGGAGTGGTGGATCATGATGAAGATTTGGAGATAAGTGTTTATATCAAAACACAAATATAAGTATTTAGGTTTAGAAATAAGTACTGCTATAGTATGATTTTAAAATAAAAACGGACCAACCTATATTGGTCAGTCCGTCAGTAAGAATTGAAATGTGCTTGCTTAACCCACAATCTTCTTAAATAAATTCTTCATATTCACTGCATCCCCAATAATGGTATGCAAATCAGCAATGGCAACACGCTCTTGCGTCATGGTGTCACGGTGACGAATGGTTACGCAATTATCAACCAAAGTGTCATGATCCACAGTGATACAGAAAGGCGTTCCAACCGCATCTTGACGACGGTAGCGTTTCCCGATAGAGTCCTTTTCATCGTAAGCACATTTGAAATCGAACTTCAATTCATTCATAATTTCACGCGCTTTTTCAGGTAAGCCATCTTTTTTTACCAAAGGTAAAATACAAGCCTTTACAGGTGCTAATACTGGTGGAATATTCAATACCACCCGTGTTTCACCGTTTGCCAAAGTCTCCTCGTTGTACGATGCTGCCATGATAGACAAGAAAGTTCTATCGACACCAATAGAAGTTTCAATTACATAAGGAACGTAAGATTCATTGAGCTCAGGATCAAAATACTTGATGTTTTTTCCGGAGAATTTCTCATGACTTCCTAAATCGAAATCCGTACGAGAGTGAATTCCCTCAACCTCTTTGAAACCGAAAGGCATCTCAAATTCAATATCGGTAGCGGCATTGGCATAGTGCGCCAATTTATCATGGTCGTGGAAACGGTATTTTTGATCACCCAAGCCTAGGGCTTTGTGCCATTTCAAACGGAACTGTTTCCAGTGTTCGAACCACTTCATCTCTTCCCCTGGACGAACGAAAAATTGCATCTCCATTTGCTCAAATTCACGCATACGGAAAATAAACTGACGCGCTACAATCTCGTTACGGAAGGCTTTACCAATTTGGGCAATACCAAACGGAATCTTCATGCGACCTGTTTTTTGAACATTCAAGAAGTTCACAAAAATACCTTGTGCTGTTTCCGGACGAAGGTAAATTTTCATCGCGCCATCGGCAGTTGAACCAATTTCGGTAGAGAACATCAAGTTAAATTGACGTACATCGGTCCAATTTCTAGTACCACTTACCGGGCAAACCACTTCGTAATCTTCGATAATGGCCTTTAATTCAGCAAGATTGCTGTCATTCAAAGCTGTTACAAAACGAGCATGAATCTCGTTGCGTTTTACCTGATTTTCCAACACACGCTCGTTGGTGTTGCGGAAAACCGCTTCGTCAAAACTTTCACCAAAACGTTTGGCAGCTTTTTCTACTTCCTTGTTGATTTTATCATCGTATTTTGCCAATAACTCTTCAATCAATACATCCGCACGGTAGCGTTTTTTACTGTCCTTGTTGTCAATCAATGGATCGTTAAATGCGTCTACGTGACCAGAAGCTTTCCAAGTAGTAGGGTGCATGAAAATTGCAGAATCTAATCCCACCACATTTTCATTCAACAACACCATCGAATCCCACCAATACTTCTTGATGTTATTCTTCAGTTCCACACCATTTTGACCATAATCATATACAGCGGCCAAGCCATCATAAATTTCACTCGATGGAAATACGAAACCGTACTCTTTACAATGCGCTATGATTTTCTTAAAAACATCTTCTTGTGAAGCCATAATACTATTTACTATTTATATTTATTTACTATTTACATTTAAACTTTGATGTGATATAATTAGGGAAATCGGAAATTCCGATAAACCACATCCCGTGTACTCGTCAACTTGTTTGCTAAAAAAAGAGATGCAAAGTTACTGTTTTTTTTGTATTTTTGTGGATTGAATTTCAAAATTCAAAGTAGAAGAACCTATCCATGCTAACTATCACACATAAAAGTTCTTAGTAAGCACCCAATTACAACAATTCAGCAAAAATACAACCCCTATCAACATGAGTACGGACGAAATTATTGAACCAGAAAACCAAGACGAAGAATTATCGGAAGGCACCGACGAACAGACCCTTGAGTTGGAAGCCACTGGTCATTCCAATTACAAAGTACCTAAAATAAAAGATGATGCCGTAAAACATCATCTCTCGGGCATGTACCAAAACTGGTTTTTGGACTATGCCTCTTATGTAATTCTGGAACGAGCTGTTCCAAATATTTACGACGGACTAAAACCCGTTCAACGACGTATCTTGCACTCCATGAAACGATTGGATGATGGGCGATACAATAAAGTTGCGAATATCGTGGGTCACACCATGCAATTTCACCCTCATGGGGATGCCTCCATTGGGGATGCTTTGGTGCAACTCGGACAAAAAGACTTACTCATTGACTGCCAGGGAAACTGGGGAAATATACTTACTGGTGATGGAGCTGCAGCACCCCGTTATATCGAAGCACGTTTGTCCAAATTTGCCCTCGAAACCATTTTTAATCCCAAAACTACTGAATGGAAAGCATCCTATGATGGTAGGAACAAAGAACCGGTTGCTTTTCCTGTTAAATTTCCACTGCTCCTTGCGCAAGGAATTGAAGGTATTGCTGTAGGTTTAAATTCCAAAATTCTCCCTCACAATTTCAACGAATTACTAGATGCCTGCGTGGCACATTTACGCGGTGAGAACTTCATTCTTTATCCCGACTTTCAAATGGGAGGTTCCATTGATGTCAGTCGGTACAATGATGGAGAACGTGGTGGTGCCGTAAAAGTACGTGCCAAAATTGGCAAACTGGATAACAAAACCCTGGTGATTACCGAAATTCCTTTTGGTTCCAATACTTCCAAGTTGATTGATTCCATCATCAAGGCCAGTGACAAAGGGAAAATCAAAATTCGGAAAGTTGATGACAATACAGCTGCCGATGTTGAAATATTGGTACACCTTATTCCAGGTTCCTCTTCAGATAAAACCATAGATGCCCTCTATGCATTTACCGATTGTGAGTTAAGTATTTCGCCCAACTGTTGCGTTATCCATAACAATAAACCCCGCTTTTGTGGCATTAGCGAGATGTTGCGTATCAGCTGTGATCACACGGTGGAGTTGCTGCAAACTGAATTAGAAATTCATAAAAGAGAGTTACAGGAGCAACTATTTTTTATTTCACTTGAAAAGATATTTATTGAAAATAGAATTTATAAGGATAAAGGTTTTGAAGAAAGTACTACGCAAGATGCAGTAGTAGAACATATTGATAAACGCCTTGATCCATTCAAGCCTAGCTTTATTCGCGAATTGGTTAGAGAAGATATTCTCAAATTACTGGAAATAAAGATGATGCGGATTACAAAATTCGACTCTGATAAAGCTACTGATACTTTATTGGCCATTCAGAAGAAAATTGAGGAGATTGATCATCATTTAATTCATATTATTGACTTCGCTATTGCCTGGTACGAAGGATTGAGAACTCGGTATGGAAGGGACTACCCACGCCGTACTGAAATTCGTAATTTTGAAACTATTGTAGCTACTAAAGTTGTAGAAGCCAACGAGAAGCTATATGTCAACTACGAAGAAGGATTTATTGGAACTTCACTACGCAAAAATGAATTTGTGTGTAACTGTTCTGATATTGATGATATTATTATCTTTTTTAAAGATGGTAAATACAAGATTGTTAAAGTTGCCGACAAGATATTCGTGGGCAAAAACATTTTACACCTTGACGTTTTCAAAAAGAACGACAAGCGTACTGTTTACAATGCGGTCTATCGGGATGGAAAGGCAGGAGCCTATTTTATCAAACGTTTTGCAGTAAATGGAATTACGCGTGACAAAGATTATGATATTACACAAGGAACGGATGGGTCTAAGGTGATGTATTTTACCTGTAACCCGAATGCAGAAGCTGAGGTGATTCGTGTAACTTTGAAACCAAAACCAAGGCTCAATAAATTGGTTTTTGAAAGAGATTTTAGCGAGATAGCTATAAAAGGTCGTCAATCATTGGGTAACCTATTGACCAAGAACGATATTCATAAAATAGCCCTAAAACAGAAGGGTGGCTCAACGCTTGGCGGTCGTCAGGTATGGTTCGATCGTGATGTGCTTCGTCTTAATTACGATAACCGTGGTGAATATCTCGGTGAATTCCAAAGTGATGATGTGATTTTGATTGTAACAACCAATGGAAATTATTATACTGGAAGTTTTGATCTTAACAATCACTATGAAAAGAATATTCTGACAATAGAAAAATTCGATCCACATAAAACATGGACCGTTGCGCTATTTGACGCAGAACAAAAATTCTATTACCTCAAACGTTTTCAATTAGAACCTTCACAAAAACCCCTCAATTTCTTGGGAGAACATCCTGATTCTCAATTGATATTGATGTCAGATGTAGATTATCCACGATTTGAAGTCAACTTTGGTGGAAACGACGCATTCCGTGAAGCTTTAGTAGTGGATGCAGATGAATTTATTGGTGTCAAGAGTTATAAAGCAAAAGGTAAACGTCTCTCTACTTTTGAAGTGGAAAGTATCAATGAATTGGAAGCCATTCGTTTTAAAACAGTTATTGAACAAACCACAGAAAGTTCAGATGAAAGCAGTGAAGAAAACAATCCTGATGAATTAGATATCATTGACCAAAAACGAATTCTAGACGAATTAACTGGGCAAATGAATCTATTTGAAGAAGATGTATAAAACTAAATGATGTTTTTCAATACTAGTGTTATGTTAAGATTGAATTGTCGGGTATAATCTCTTCAACTTTACCCTTGCTTCATTATTTGTGAACTGCCAATTGATCTTTGCATTCTTGTTATTCCTGTGTATCTCCCAAGCTTTGACTTCGGTAATCACCTTGTCTATT
>CANFFA010000144.1 GCA_947445425.1 Paludibacteraceae bacterium | reverse complement strand
CTGCATATTATCGGGGTCTGCATTCAATTTATCCATGATTTCTGATTTCAAAACCCCTCCTACTGTTTCACCAAATGAGCTTGTAAATGCTTCGGTTAATTTTTCAGAGGTATTGACCTGTTTGTCAACAGATTTTTTTGTGATTTCTGCTTTTGCTGCTTCTTTGGTTTGAATGGCAATTTTATCTCGGAGTGCAAAATTTACCGTTTTTTGTGCCTGGGCAATATCATCCAAATTTGACACCTCTGTTAATTGATTGGTCAGGTATTGTCCGTATTGTGAATTGATTTTTTCTATTAATGTCTTCCTTTCAGTTGATCCGATATTTGATTTTTTAACGGCTTCAAACAATTGGTCGGCAGTTTGAATTTCAATTTGACTTTGCACGTTAAATTCTTTCCAAGCTTTCTGGGCTGAAGTTTGAGTCGTTGCAAATTTGTATATTGCAATTGTAATGGCTGCTATCGCCACCCCAATGGCAACATAAGGATTTATCAACATTTCGGCATTTAACAGCCTCATAGCAGCTCTTGCTCTTGTGATATTGCCCGTCAACAATGCTTTGGATGCAGCAGCCGAAATGTCGGCAATAATTTCCGCTTTTACGAGAGCCATTCCAATTGCCTTTTCAATGTTCTTCACTTTCTCGGCAATGGTACTTGCTTTAACAGCTATGGTATAACCTATCATTGTCCCCGTCAAGGTCATTAATAGCATACCGTTTTCTTTTAACCATGCGGGCAATTGTACCAATACACGCAGGAAAACATTTGTAAGATTCGCGACTTTTAGCACCGCAGGGCTTACTCCTTCTACCAATTGCATAGTAAGGATATTCAATTGGTTGGTGGCTTGAGCAATTTTAGCGTTTGTTGTCTGACTGTTAATAGTTGCTTGTTCAATTGCAGAACTTGTTCCGGTTACAGCCTTTGAAAGGTTTTTGAATTCCTCGCGGTTGGCAATTAAAGAACGGGCGATTACGACCTCACGCTCTCCAAACATGTCAATCATTTTAGAAAATCCACCCGGACCACCAAACTTTTTATTGAGGTTGTCCAAGGCATTTGACATTCCCACTATTGCGGGATTGGTGTCTTTTGCTCCCGCCATTAACTTAACGAAAAAGGTTTTTAACCCCGTTCCTGTTACTTCTGCTTCAAAACCTTTTGCTCCCAATGTTTCAATTGCTGCAATGGATTGTTCAATAGGAACATTTGCATCTTTAGCCAATGCTCCAAATTTGGTGAGTGCATCGGCAATGTAGGGCACTTCTACCGCTCCGAATTTTGCTCCGGCTCCCAATGCGTTCACATATCTGTTTGCATCTTTGGCTGCTGCTCCGTATTGATTTAAGGCAATGACAGTTCCGTGTACTGCTTCTTCCAAAGGCATTCCCGCTGCAGCGGCAAGGATCATGCTTTGCTTAGTCACTTCGTTGAGTGCCTCCACATCTTGCAATAACTCAGGTTTTGCCGAGCCAACCAATTTATAGGCTTCCATAATTTCAATGACAGAAGAGCGTATGCGAATGCCTGTACCCTCTAATGGATTTGAAGCCATCGCTTCCGCATATTTTTGAAGCTTGTTAATGTCTTTGTCTTCTAGTCCGGTTAATGCTTTCAGATTGGCGTTTTGGTCTTCTAATTCGTTACGCATTTTCATATACTTTGCCAATACGGCTGTCACTCCTACAATGGCCATCCCTGCTACTGCAAATAGCTGCCATGATTCATTTGTGAATTTGGAGAATTTCGCAAAGTTGCTCATCCCCTCTTTTGATTCAGCGTTTACGCTCGCAATCTCGGCTTTTACCTTTTTGAGTTGTTCTTGGTGATTGTTCCAATCCTCTGTGCCCCGTTTAATCTTCCCGCTATTTATTTCGGCATTCAATTGTTTTTGTGCTTTGGTTAACTCTTTCATGGTGGCACCGGAAAGATTATCCAATACCTTTTTTACATCAAAGGCCTCCTTTTGAAGTTGGTTCATCTGCCTTTGCGTATCTCGAAGCTCCTTGTTGAGCTTATTGAATGCCTTTCCATCACCGGCAGTATTGGCTTCCACCAATGCAGCCTTGAGTCTTATGGCCTTTTGCTCCAGGGCTGTTAGTTCTTGTTTGGCTTGTGCTCCGTTTAGGGTGACGGTACTGGTGGCGTTTTCGTTTTGCATGGCTTTTGGGGTTTGATTTCACAAAGAAAAGTCATTGACCTATACTCAAAAAAGACATAAAAAAACCGCACTCATCCTTAACGAACAAGTGCGGCAATTTCTAAAAAGATGCAGTAAATCAATAAAATAGTCGCATTCTGAAATGCAAACCTAGCCAAATGGCAACAATTACAAATAAAGCCAAAACAACCCACAAACGCCAATCAAACGTTCGCGATTGAGTAGTTTGGTTATTGCTTTCAGTCTTCAAGTTGCTTTTCTGTTTACTCGTAATTTTGGACTTAGATTTAGCATTTGACTGGTTTTCACTCCATGACTTTTGTTCTGTCATCAATTCACTTTGAATGGGTGGTCTTCCTGTTTTTACATCAACGGGTTTACTTGTGTCATAAGTAATCAGACGGCTTCCACATTCCGTTTTGACCTCTTCCACTTTTTCAATTGAATTGTCAGCATTTTCAATCGCTAAGTTTTCTAAATCAACTTTTGATTTGGCCGAATTATCAGTGGTCGTTTTAATGGTGTGACACGAACAAAGTGTTGTCAGTAAGATAAAAACTAAGATTCTCATTTGATGTGTGTATATTGTTTTACTCCGTTTACCACTCTCATTCTGAGCATTTCTCCACGATTGCCCTGCGTTCTGTAGCTCACATGCACCCATGCCGGCTGATTATCGTCACCACCTTCCCAAATCATTTGGTCAAAGACAAAATGCTCACGGATGAGTTTGAAAATTAAGGCGTTGTCGATGCATTTCAAATCAGCTGCTTCACCTTTGCAATGTTGGGAAAGGGGTTTATTGGTGCCGCCTTTGTCTTTGTTGACCGCCAGACTTCGGTAGCCACTCGAAATGATTATCTCATGACCAAACAAATCCCTTAATGGTTGGAGAACGTTTTTGCAAAGATCTGACATTGCCAAGATGTCAGATTTCTGAGGGATGTTCGGAAAATTAGAAGTCGTTTTACAAAAGGCTTCGAGGGTGAAATTTTTACTGAGGTTCATTTTTGTTTACGATTAATTGGGTGATGGCTTTTATTTTATCGTCTCCCAAGGTTCCTATGATACTCAGTGCCATTGTGAGCAGTTCGGGAGAAACCATTTCCTTATCTTTGCCTTTATCCAGGTTCTCTTTTACAGATATGGCTTCTATGATTAGAATTACAAGTACTCCCAAGAGTGAAAAGATGGGAATCCTGAACATCCCAAGTATGGGCAGAATATCACTCAGCGTTGAAAGGTAACTGAGTACAAAATCAAAAAGTAGTCCTACAAAAAGTAGCATGATGTATTGTAGGTTCTTTTTGATGGTTTGGCGTAAACCTTTGGAAGTTGTTTTGAAGCTTCCAAGTCGTTTGCTGGCATCAATCCCCGTTTTTAGGTCTACGATGGAGGCAATAAAAACAATGATCCAAAGCAAAAAGACGATGGCTAGTTTTAGAAAGAAAGTCGGCATATCCCCCGCGAGCAGCGAGGGGATGAAAAGTAATTGCATTGTTATTGGTTTTTAAAATCTGATTTGTATTTGGTCTTCATTCACTCGGCAATTTAGTAAGCCATGCACCAGGGCATTGCTGCCGTCAATAGCAATCACGCAATCAATGAATTGATACTCATCGCCCTCTTTTAATACAGGCTTGTTTGATTCGTAAATTGCAGAAACAACGTCCTTTTCCTCCCCGTTAATGGGCACTTCAGATTGCTGCTTTATCATTTCTGAAAGAGCCAATCTTTTTTCTTTGTCCTCTTCCTTTTGACTGTATCGGATGGTCAATTGATCCTCTGTAAGGATTACGGTTCTAACTTCCATCCACTGGTTTTCTACTGTTGCTCTGATATTTTTCATCTTGAATATTTATTTTACTATTTGTTTAAATTATCACCCTTGATTGTTTGCATTATCATTGCCATCAACACAATACCTTGTTTTACCACTGCCTGATACAGCTGTAAATGTATTTTTTGTTCCATCTACCACCACGCCATTTACATCAATGATGCAGTGGAAAACTTTTCCGCTGAGTTCGGTATTTCCGAAACTTCCTGCTCCACCCACGCAGTGAAAGGCTTTTCCACTGAATTGGGCACCATTGCCCTGGTACATTCCGCCAAAAGAGTAATGACTGGCCACACAATGATAAGCCCTGCCACTGAACCTTTTGCCATGTGAAAAACATTGAATTCCGCCTACGCATTTGTAAAAAATGCCACTTACGTTTGCAGCACCGCCAAAACACATGTTTCCACCTATGCAATTGTGAAAAGTGCCCGTTGCTGTGTACTCCTCGGACTGATCATAACTTCCTCCGAAACTCCAACCTGTTCGGTTCGATGGATTCCCCACGGCACAATCCCTAAAAATACCGCTGGCTATTCCGCCATTTCCTCCGCCAAAGCTGTATGCTCCCGATAAGCAACCAATGAAAGTGCCACTGGCCACACAACCCGAACCAAAAGAAGCATCAAGGGCTTTGCAATTAATGAAAGTGCCCGATACGGTTCCCGAACTATACCCAAAACTTTGTGCTCCGGCTGCACAATTTTCACAGATGAGATTGATTTGATTGTCCCCAATCTGAAATTTTCCCGTTCCCAAATTAATCCCTTTCAAATAGACATTATTGGCAGTCACATTGATTTTGTCAATCAACACATCGGCAGCACCCGTGATGGATACAATGTCGATATAATCGGCATCCACAAGAAATGGGTAACTAAAGGTGTATTTGCCGGGGGCAACAATAACAGAAATTCTGTTGGTAATGCTAGGTGCTTTCTGCTTTGCCGTGTTGTAGGCCGATTGCAAATTGGTCCCGTTTACGCTTGTTGATTGATTGCTGTTTACGAAAACGTAATTTGAACCTTTGGAGATAGTTAAATCTGTTAGTTTCATGTTAATTTATTATTTGATTAATAGGTGATTAAGTTGTTGAATTCATCAAAAATGAAATTACCAATTTCATCCATTACATAGCGATATAAATAGCTGGATTGAAACTCATTGGTAATGATTGGACTTTCGTTATCATCCAGAATTATTTCAAATTCATCTGTCAAAAGGAATTGATTCATGAAGATTTCTAAACCAAATGTCCTGGCATTTATCTCCGTGATGATTTTCAGAATTGCATCATCTGCAATGAAAGTGTTTTGGGCAGTTTTGATAGCTTCTGCTTTGATGGCATTTTTGGAATCATAAGCTGCCCTTTCAATGACCATCTGGTCGGCATAATTGCTGTTGGAAATAAAGCGGTAGAACTCCTCGCCACTCACGGCTGAATTCACAATGGCTTTATCTTGAGCCGTAAAGTCAAGCGTGGAAAGTCCTTTACCGGGAACTTTATCGACTTTATTGGCAATGTTTGCAAAATTATTTTTGAAGTCATTGGTAAAGTCATTTGTTGACAGCCCTTTCCCTACAACTTTATCCACCTTGGCATCATTCAAAAAACTGATTGCATCCATAAAAAGGCTACCAATTCTAACGGCCGTATTTTCAAATGAAGCCGTGGCGTTTTTGATGATATTTGCTCTTGCCAGTAATTCCGCTATGCTCATATCTTTTAATTTTTGCACAAAGGAAATTGATTTGCAGGGTCAAAAAAAAGACACTCAGAAATTGAGTGTCTCGTGTATGATGGCTTGAAATTCTTGGCCATACATCTCTGACCGTTTTTCGGCAAGTACTTTTATACTGTGGAAATAGGATTTGTTGTACCAGGGCTTCTCTTTTCGTCCACTACCCTTTCCAGCATCTGCTTTGGTTACACCACGCCCAACCCCCATATCCTGCATTCGACCATAATAGAGATAGCTGTGCACCATCTTGTCAATGTCTCCACCGCTTTGTGCCATCACCTCTATTTGAAAGGAGGCGAAGAGTGCACCGGTGTCCCGAACTTTTAGCTGTGCAATCTTGTCTTGCCAAATGGTGACCATCATTTTGGCCCACGAGCGATAATAATCGTTAGGATTCCCATTCTGCGGCATTGTACACTAGATTTACGGGTTCTTCAATGGTGATGATAAAATAAAGTCCAGTTGTGCCGGCAGCAAACATGCCCGGCAGTTCGTGGTAAGGAATTCGACTTTTATCCAAAAACTGCAATTCAGGAACTTCGTTGCTGTCTTTGATGAGTTTTGTAAGAAGTGATTTATGAATACCACGGCACTCATATAGTGCCGTTTCGCGACTGAGCATATCAGTTGATTTGTACTTTTTCAGCACATACACCACCACTGCACGACGATTGAAATACCCACTGCCACGATTGATGGTAACCCCATCAT
>CANFFA010000143.1 GCA_947445425.1 Paludibacteraceae bacterium | reverse complement strand
TGTTGGCAGCAGAGCCACCAGTAGCCATTTTTTTTGCATAATGACCTACAATTTTGTTAATTTCAGCCAATTTTTGGTCATCTACCAACTGCATACTCCCTTTTGGCAAATTTAATTTCACTAAAATATCATCTTGCTCTATTTGCAATAAAATGTCTGTCAGAGCATTACCAATTCCTAAAACTTTTTTCATAAATTTATCCTTATTTTTTGTGCAAAGATATTGCATATTTCAATAAAACCTATTACTTTTGCAGAGCATTTGAGAAAAAAAATGCAATACCAAATTCTTCCTTAGCTCAGTTGGTTAGAGCATCTGACTGTTAATCAGAGGGTCCTTGGTTCAAGTCCAAGAGGGAGAGCAAAACCACTATTCAGGTAGTGGTTTTTTTATGAAAGGCTTTGGTTTTACGATTAGAGTCAAAATTGGAATGAATGCAGTTGCATTTTCCACACACACCAAATTCTTCCTTAGCTCAGTTGGTTAGAGCATCTGACTGTTAATCAGAGGGTCCTTGGTTCAAGTCCAAGAGGGAGAGCATTGAAAAGCCAAAACGTTATTCTATAGCGCTTTGGCTTTTTTTATTCCCAATAACATTCTATTAATTTAAAATATTTGTTTATGAGAATCATACTAAAAAATGTGTTTCGTTTCAAATTAGCTCTATTTATCAGTGTTTTAACATGCATAACAGTACTAACAAGCTGTGAAGCAATGTATTCCAAAGATGATTACATCCAGGCCTTTAGCGATTTTATTACAGAGACTGAGGAGAATTGCTCAACTTATTCCAAATCTGACTGGGCAAAGGCAGATCAAGAATATAACAAATACTCAAACATTGAATATGAAAAATTCAAAAACAAATTCAACGAACTGGATTCACCAGCGGTCTCTAAGCTAAAAGTAATCTATATTGTATTGAAATACAATGCAGAAGAAGACATGAAAAAGAAATAAATTTACCCAAAAGAAGTAGAATTTAAACAATTTTGTTTTAAATTTGTTCTTTTAAATAAACAGAATTATTAATCAATTAAAACAAAAATGAAAAAACAATTCTATTCCGTAGTTTCAATTTTACTTTTTGCTACAACTAGCCTAACTGCTCAGAAAGACATCGTAAACATTTTCAATTCTCAATTGGCTGATGTTAACACCCTTGCAAAAGGTTATCTATCACCAGCTGGTTCTGCATTCGCAACGGGATTGGGCTCCAATTGGTACAATACAGCTGATGTACACAGTACTTTTGGATTTGACGTAACAATCGGTACAGGATTCGTACATATTCCAACCGAAGATCAAAGTTTTAATTTAACAGGATCTTCAGGTTTAAGTAGTACTTTGGTTCCACAAGGGGGTGCAACAACTGCTCCAACTTTTGGAGGATTTAATAAAAATGGAACTGGTCTCAATTTAATGATGCCAAATCCAGTTCCAGGAGGTAGCCCTATTTCAGTAGCATCTTTTAATACTCCCAAAGGAGTGGCTAGCTATGTTCCTACTGCGAGTGTACAAGTCACTGTTGGATTACCATTCATTAATGATGTAACCTTACGTTTCATGCCCAAAGTTTCAATGGGTGGATTTGAAGCATCAATGTGGGGGCTGGGTATTAAGCACGATATTAAAAAATATATACCAGTAGTTGCCTTGGTACCTTTTTTTGATGCATCAGTAATGGTGAATTATTCTAAAATGGACATGAATTTTGATTTTTCTACTCCAATTACCCCTGCAACAATGGTTAATCCTTCAGTTTTAAGTCCATTTACTGCTAGTTCTTATGCTGGTCAAGGAATGAATATTTCAGCTAGTGCAATGAGCGCAAATTTATTGGTATCTTCAAAACTTCTATTTCTAACCCCGTATTTAGGTCTTGGTCTTACACGAACTAATTTTGATTTAACCATGGCTGGAAATTATCCTACAATGGGTGGATTAGAATTGGTAGGTGATAGTCCAAAAATGAAAATAATCGATAAAAAAGATCCGATAAATTTCAATGCTAGTGAACTAATGCCAAGTGCGACGGTTGGTTTACGAGTTAAAATTTTATTCTTATTAACAGCCCACGTGCAGTACACCATGCAAAAATATCCTGTTGCATCAGCTGGATTTGGATTCTCGTTCAGATAATCACAAAGCTTAAAGGCTTATAAGAAAAGGGACAAATCATTTTGATTTGTCCCTTTTCTGTTAAAATCCAAATGCTTTTCTTCAAATCTACAAATTTCATACATCTAAAAATAGGAAAAGCAAAGAGAAACAAAAGAATATGAAACTCATTCAAAAAATCATATAAGTTTTTAGACATTAAAATGATGAATTTTGTAAATGTAAACATTTTTAGCAAAAGACATCATGAATTCCATCCGCATCAAAATCATTACACTTGGCTTTTTGTTTTTTTCATTGCCACATACCATAAAATCA
Source organism: Paludibacteraceae bacterium (assembly GCA_947445425.1). Taxonomy (GTDB): domain Bacteria; phylum Bacteroidota; class Bacteroidia; order Bacteroidales; family Paludibacteraceae; genus Paludibacter. The sequence goes on along the minus strand of CANFFA010000143.1, from coordinate 4,071 downwards.
GAAAGTGAAATAAGTAAATTATATGCTGAAATTAGCAACTCATTTATTTCAAAATCCAAAACTATAAATGAAGACTCTATAAAAACATGCAGACAACTGGCTCGCTTAGATGAAATTAACGCAATGGATCTTACTTTATTGAATGAAGCTGAATCACAATCATTGCGGAATGAAATAGTTGGTATTCAACAAGAAAGATTTGATTATGAAAAAAGTGGAGGCGACAACAATAAACAGGGTCATGGTGAAGGCTATCATTCTTACCACAGGGGATATTATTTATCCGTCAGTGTTGGATTACTTATTTTACTGCTACTAATCATTTTGTTGTAATAGTAATCGTCATAGATTAAAGAATAAAGATAAAAGATAAATCACAACAAAATAGCACTTTAGAAAAACAACAATGCTTTTTTTGAATAATATAATTAAAAAGCACATGATAAGGAATGGTTTAGTATTATATTTAACAGCAACGTTCAAAGGCACAATGTTCATCAGCAGTTTCAAATTCTATGGTCACGTGCTGAATGGCTCTTAGAAGTAATTTATCCCTCACCTTTTGCTTTATTTCAGCTAAATTCTCCATAGAATAAGCATTGTTTAAAACGATGTGTACAGTAGAAATATTATAATTCCCATCAACAGACCAAGCATGCAAATCATGCACTTCTACAATCTCATTCAATTGAAGTAAATCCTTTGATATTTCAGTAATATCTATCTCTTTGGGAATACCTTGTAAGAATATATGTAGACTTTGTTTGATACTTTTATATACATTAAACAGCACAAAACAGGCTATCCCAACTGACATAATTGGATCAATGATCGGTAAATCAAAGAAATACATAATGATGGAACCTAACAAAATAGCTACCCAGCCCAAAACATCTTCGAGAAGGTGAAGTGAAACGACTTTTTCATTAATAGAATTTCCTTTCTTGAGTCGCAAAGCCGCAACACCATTGACTAAAATACCAAGAATGGCAAGTAAAAACATCCCCTTCACTTCAGTGTGCTGAGGATTGAAAATTCTGGGAATTGCTGCTATCAGAATGATGGAACTCCCCACCACCAAAACGATAGAGTTTATGATTGCTCCCAAAAGAGAAAATCTTTTGTAACCATAAGAATAGGTAGTATTACTTTCCTTTTTTGCTATTTTTTGAAAATACCAAGCCAAACCCAGTGCAAAACTGTCACCTAAATCATGAACCGCATCTGATAAAATAGCGATACTATTGGTAAAAATTCCCCCAACAATTTCAACTAATGTAAATGCTAGGTTAATAAAAAATGCCACTTTAATATTCTGTACATCTGAGTGGTGGTGATGGTGATGATGATGATCGTGTCCCATATTTAGTTTAAATGAAGCATTGAATAAATAAATTGTCTAACTTTGCAATTCATTGTAAAGTTTAAAATGACAAATAAGTTCCCATACCAACTACTTTCTAAGTCGGAAATGATTACACAGATGAATCATTTTTCAGCTTTGCAAATACCATTTCTTTTCATCGTAGATTTTAAAGGAGAGAGTGGTTATATCATACAGCAAAACATGATAAATGAAGATTTTGTTCGTTTTTCAACTACTGTATTGGATCTAAATCTAACCATAAATAGCCAGATAAAAGCTATCGAATGGCAAATTACTCCCCCTAGCCTCTCTAATTATCAAAAAAAATTCGATTTCGTTGTTAAACAGATTTGTTTGGGAAATTCCTTCTTGACCAACCTCACCCAACCTAGCTTCATAGAAACAAATCTCAGCTTACTTGATTTTCATCAAAAGGGTTCAGCTAAATACAAGTTGTGGTTAAAAGATCAGTTTGTAGTACTTTCACCTGAGACATTTATAAAAATTAATGGCCATAAGATTTCTGCTTTCCCAATGAAAGGAACCATTGACGCCTCTATTCCCAACGCAGAAGAACAAATCCTAAATGACCCGAAAGAGAAGGCCGAGCATGCTACAATAGTTGATTTGATTCGAAATGATTTAAGTTTGGTAGCAGAAGAAGTTGAAGTAAATCGTTATCGTTATGTTGAAAAACTAACCACGAATCAACAGGATTTATTACAAGTAAGTTCTGAAATTTCAGGTACATTAGCTAAAAACTTCCATTCAAGATTGGGTGATATTCTATTTACATTACTCCCTGCAGGATCCATAAGTGGTGCTCCAAAACCAAAAACATTAGAAATTATAGATGAGGCAGAAGCTTATGAACGAGGGTTTTATACAGGCGTATGTGGTTTTTTTGATGGTGAAAATTTAGATTCAGCTGTAATGATACGATTTATAGAACAACAAGAGGGGCAATTAATTTTTAAAAGTGGTGGTGGAATTACCGCACAGAGTGATTTAAAAAAGGAGTACGAAGAATTAATTCAAAAAGTTTATGTCCCAATTTCTTGAAACAATACAATTACGCGACGGTGAGTTTAAACTTTTGGAGCTTCATCAGAAACGGATGGATTTGGCTATATCCGAAAATTACCCGAATGTAGAATCCATTCCGCTGTCAGAATATCTACATCAATCAAATTATCCAACCAAAGGTTTATACAAATGTAGGTTATTGTTTAGTTCCAATATAGAAAAATTAGAATTTGTACCCTATGAACAGCCGATCATTAAAACCTTGAAGGTTATTGAGACCAACTTACCAACATGGTTGTATAAACTTTCCGATAGATCCTCAATACAAGAACTTGTAGACCAAAAAGGTGAATTTGATGATGTATTAATCCTTAGAGATGGCTTACTCACAGATACTTCCTATTGTAACATTGCTTTGCTTAAAGGCAATCAATGGTTCACTCCTCGCCTAGCCTTATTGTATGGAGTTCAAAGAGCTCATTTATTACAAGAAAAACAGATCATTGAGAAAGACATTCTTGTTACGGAACTATCCCATTACTCAAAAATCTGCCTTTTCAATGCCATGAATGAATTTGGAGCACTTCAATTGTCTATATCTGACATTGTAATTTAACTCAAGCATTCCTATTTAGAGCCCTTATTTTCTTTTGTAATGCACAAAAGAATAGGGGTGTTCATTTTTATCATCCGCAGGAAAATCCTCTCTTGACAATTCTAACCATTTTTCTAAATCAATTTTAGGAAAAAATGCATCAGCTGAAATTTGAGCGTGTACCCATGTAATATACAATGAATTAACTTTATCAATAGTTTGTTCATATACCGAGGTACCACCAATGATAAATACCTCTTCCTCTTTTTCGCACAAAAACAGTGCATCCTCTAGAGAATCTGCCTCATAATAAGCTTCATTTACCCCTTCGGACATTGTTGAGGTTAAAACTATATTCTTTCTATTAGGTAGTGCCCCATTGGGTAAACTTTCAAATGTTCTTTTGCCCATTATAATAGCATGTCCACTGGTTAAATGCTTGAAATACTTCAAATCAGCAGGAAGATGCCAAGGTAATTTATTTAATTTTCCAATTCCATAATTTTCAGAAACTGCGGCAATAATTGAAATGTTAGACATTTTTTTATATTTAGTGTAAATTATATGCTAAAAAACTGAACTACAAAGCTAGGTATAAATTTAGGAATATCAGACAGAAAATCATCCCTTTACTATCTCTCACCCATTAATAAGTAGTAAAATACAAAAATAGCAATACTAAATCAACAATTAAAAAGACTAAAGGAGTAAATTTCAGTAGAAACAAAGTATGAGTCCACTACGATAAGTCATTTATTTTTTTTTGAACGCTAAGAACTCAAAGACTTTAAGCCGCAAAGTATTGATTAGTAGTACATATATTTCTTTTCGGCTTTGCTACTTAGCATCTTTGCGTTCAAATATTACTTTTCTGTGTAGATTCAAGTATTAAAATATAAAAGAAAATTTAAAAATCGTATTATAAAAATTAAGGCAAAAAAAATGCACTCTCCTTTCAGAGAATACATTAAATATAGGAATTAAAATATGCTAAACAGCCACAACACCTTTAATATGAGGATGTGGATCATAATTGATCAATTCAAAATCTGATATTTGAAATTGAAATAAATCCTTCACATCA
>CANFFA010000142.1 GCA_947445425.1 Paludibacteraceae bacterium | reverse complement strand
ATGTGGATACCCTTCGAATGAGGGAAGAGGCTCTTACTTTATATAAGTCAAATCTGGAAAAGTTAGTAAGAATATTTATATCAAATAAGGTACAACTTACATTACAAAAGCCCTCAATTTATGATCAAACAGCGATGCTCCCAACAGCTAATAATTTGGGTGTGAATGATGCTTTGAAAAACTGTGCCGATTTCATTGAAACATTGGCTGTTAAATACAAACTTTCCGTTGTTGATTACTGGTCTATTATGCACCAAATTAACATAGAGCAGCAAAAAAATGACCCATCATTCACATTGATAAGTCAAGACCGGGTACATCCACAATCAACAGGACATTTTATAATGGCTTATCAGTATTTGAAAACTTTTCAGGGGCCACAATATGTTTCGAAAATCTTTATTTCCAAAAATCAAAAGAGAATAAATGACTTGTGTCAGAATTGTAATGTTTCAAAAGTACATTGGTCTTCCAAAGAGTTGATTTTTTCTGTACTTGAAAAATCGTTGCCGTTTCCAATAGTAAGCAGTCAAGAGAAGGCATTGACCTTAGTCCCTTTTGTAGCGGATTTGAATCAAGAAATTTTGCAAGTAACAGAGCTAATCGATGGAAAATATGAGTTTTTAATTGACAATAAGTCAATTGGTAGCTTTACGAATATTCAATTGAAAGAAGGGATTAATTTAGCACTTATTCAGGAAACACCACAATATCAACAAGCTTTGAAGGTCAGAGAGGAATTGGATAAACTCTGGCAATACGAAGCAAAACTAAGAAGTATTAAGTTTGTAGAGTACCTTTCTGATTTTCAGAAACTTCATGGTAAAGTAAAAACAAATCAAATAAGACAAAAATTAGATTCTGTCTATTCAGTTCAAAAGAATTCGGGTGCAAATTGGATATTAAGTAAAGTGGATGAGTACGTAGCAAACAAGTCTTCTGAAAACAGATACAAATCTAATTCAGAAGCTTTTAAGAAAGAGGCTTTGAAACAAGCACAACCTACAGTTCATAGCTTCAAGTTGATATTGAAAAAATGAATTGTCTTTTTTTTTCGAAAAGTAAGGCAATTTATCTAGACTATCCTTTAAATAATGAAGGTTAAATAGTCTTTTAAGAGTAGCGGAGAATCAACATTCAACTGTAAACCAATTATCCTTCAATGTTGATATTAAATTTAGCGATCAACAAATGCAATTTTAAGCATCATAAATACAGCGTTGTAACTTGTTTATCCCTATGAATAATTTATGACAAGAAGATAATAGTGTTTTTTGTATTGAACGAAATGTATTTTTAAAAAATAAATTTTAATCTGTTTTAATTCTATTTGAAAAGTATGAGAAAATTATTGATTGTAAATATATTGTTGCTGGTTTTTATAAACTGCTACAGTCTGCAGAGTTTAAAAGTTTTAGTTGAGGCCGAGAGTTTTGCCAACAAAGGTGGGTGGGTAATTGACCAACAGAGTATGGACGTGATGGGATCGCCCTATTTGATGGCCCACGGTATGGGCATTCCGGTGGCCGATGCTAGTAGTTCCGTACAATTTCCAAAACCGGGAAAATACCGTGTTTTCGTTCGTACACGCAATTGGGCTGCCCGATGGAATACCACAGAAGCTCCCGGAAAATTTAAAATAGCGATGGATGGAAAAGAGCTTACAGCTGTTTTTGGCACCAAATCGGAAGCCTGGGGCTGGCAAGATGGTGGAGTGGTAGAAGTAAAAAATAATACTTGTACCCTTACGCTCAAAGATTTGACAGGCTTCAATGGCCGCTGCGATGCAATTCTGTTCAGTGCCGACTTGAAATATGTACCTTCGTCGGAAGTAAGTAAAATTGATGAATTACGTGCGGAGCTTAATCCAGCTGTTCGGAAAATTAACAATGCCGGCACCTATGATTTTGTAGTAGTAGGTGGCGGTATGGCCGGGACTTGCGCTGCAATTTCGGCTGCCCGTTTGGGTGTGAAAGTGGCACTGATTCACGATAGACCTGTGTTGGGTGGTAACAACAGTTCGGAAGTCCGTGTGCATTTAGGTGGATGGATAAGGGTGGAACCTTATCCCGCCATTGGTAATTTGGTGAATGAAATAGGTCCTGTAAAAGCTGGAAATGCTCAGCCAGAGGGGAACTATGAAGATGATAAGAAATTGAATGCGGTACGAAATGAGAAGAATATTACTCTGTTCCTAAATCATCGTGCCGACAAGGTTGTTATGGAAAATGGCAAGATCAAAAGCGTACAAGCTACCAATATGGTCACCGGTGAAAAACGAGAGTTTACGGCTCCACTTTTTGCCGATTGTACAGGTGATGCTACCATCGGCGCATTGGCGGGTGCAAAATATATGTTGGGTAGAGAAAGTTCAAAAGAGTATGGCGAAAGTAGGGCTCCAGAGAAATCGGACTCTATGACCATGGGTTCGTCTGTTCAATGGTTCGCTTTGCAGGCAAAGAAAAATGCTCCTTTTCCGGATATTAAGTGGGGGCTTATCTGGGATGAAACAAAACAGCTAGAAGGTTTGCGTGGCGATTGGGATTGGGAGACCGGAATGGGTATTGATCAAATCACAGAGATTGAACGCATCAGGGATTATGGTTTGATGGTGGTTTTTTCAAACTGGTCCTATCTTAAAAACCATTCCATATTCAAAGCCGATTATACTAACAAACAACTCGAGTGGGTGGCTTATGTAGCGGGAAAGAGGGAATCCAAACGTTTGGTGGGAGATTATATTCTTCGTGAATCAGATTTGACAGAAGCCAAGGTTTACCCGGACGGCACTGCCTCTACCTCTTGGACCATTGACTTGCACTATCCGGATGAAAAGAACAGTGAGCTTTTCCCGGGTGCACCCTTTAAATCCATAGCCATACACACCAAAATTTATCCTTACCCCATTCCGTTTCGTTGTCTCTATTCTGTAAATGTACCCAACCTGATGATGGCAGGTCGTAATATCAGTACCACCCATTCGGCGCTTGGAACTGTTCGTGTAATGCGTACAGGTGGTATGATGGGCGAAGTGCTGGGAATGGCTGCCTCTATTTGTAAAAAGGAGCATGTCGATCCACGTGGATTGTACCAAAATCATTTTCCAGAATTGATTCAGTTGATGAAAGTTGGGGTGGGTGATGCCAGCTTACCCAATAAACAGAACTATAACGAAGGATGTATTTTGTATAAACAGAAATAGAAAGAATGAAGATTAGCAATTATAAAGTAATAATTGACTAGTCATAACCCATTTTTTTAGTTTGATTATAGACGTTTAAATACTTCATCTCGATGCCGAAAATATCAAACTATATCTGGAGCCTAAAATACACCAGTATTTACATGTTACTGTCGATACTACTTTTTCTCTTCTTTTCATTTAAGTTGGACACAAAAAAGGAGCTCGCATTTGAATTCCTCAATCAAAATTCAGTCGAGATAGTCGTGCATGAAGTGTTGGGAGCTGACAGCAGCTTAATCGGTTATAAATCAAAGGTAAAAACACCGGTTTGTGAGGGGAAGATCTGTTATGATGTGGAATTGATTTTTTACTGGAATTTGCTGGGCGATTTCGTTAACTATGAACGCATACCAGGTAAGCCCTTGACAAAACGGAAGCACGAAGCTTTCACGGCAGCAGATTATCAGAAACTTTCAGAACTGTTGTCGGAAAAAGAACCCTCATTTTCTAATTTAAAAAAGGACGAGCTGGTTGTAAAACTAGATGCTGTGAGTGGGGCCACCTTGGCGTCCATCAAAGGTCAAACTATCGAAGGTGCTGTTTACAGTTGCTATACTTTGTGGCAAATAGCCAATGGAGAGGTGGTTGCTCGGATTCAGCGTCATACCTTGCAGAATATGGACCGGCGAATTGTTCGGAATATTATGTCTATCAATAGTTCGGAAGCGGATTACTTCCTACTCAATAATTTCAAAAAATCTGATTTTCTTAACTTTTCTTCCGAAATTCAAGTTCTTATTAAAAGGAGTAAAGGTTATTTTGCCAAGAACGCCATCGAGAAAATTCCCGATGTGCTGTTCTCCAATTTGGAAATTCAGACTTTCTTCTCCGAACAGTACCCCCTTTTGAACTATTTTGCCCAAACCGCTCTGCTGGAAAGGCTTCAAAAAAGAACGATTTCGAATCAATTGGCGAGTAAACTGTTTCGAAGTTTGACTGGCGATCAATATCAAAATAAACTGATTCTGCAGTTGCTTACTTTCAATCTAGACAATTTGAGCGACCCGACCATTCGGGAATCAATTGGAAAAATAACAAATATAACAGACAATAAATAAAACAAAAAAGTACAATTTATGAATGCAATGCCTTTAGTTATTGGAGCAATTCTGTTCCTCATCATCGCTTATCGTTTATACATCAGTTTTGTAATTGCCAAACTGGCCACCATAAACGATAGCAGAACCACCCCCTCGGGCAGGATGTACGATGGACAAAATTATGTTCCCATGAGTAAATGGGTATTGTTTGGTCATCATTTTGCAGCTATTGCAGGGGCTGGACCTTTGGTTGGGCCGGTTTTGGCAGCGCAGTTTGGCTATTTCCCCGGATTTGTTTGGATGTTGGTAGGGTCGGTCTTTGCCGGTGCCGTACACGATTTTATCCTGTTGTACGCTTCTACTCGTTCTGATGGAAAGTCATTAGCCGAAATTGCACGTACCGAGATTAATAAAGTAAGTGGGTTTACGGCATCCATCGCTATTCTGTTGATTTTGGTTATTGCCATGGCTGGTTTGGGATTGGTGGTAATCAATGCTTTATCCGAAAGCTCTTGGGGTACCTTTACTATCTTTTCTACCATTCCCATTGCTATATTTATGGGTCTGTGGATGTTTAAATTTAGAAAAGGCAAAACAGTGGAGGCAACCATAATTGGTGTAACGCTACTTTCTTGTGCCGTAATTTATGGTCGTTATATTCCTGATTCTCCTTTTGCTTCGTGGTTTACTTATGATCACAAAACCTTGACCATGTTGCTCGTAGGTTATGGTTTTGCTGCATCGGTATTACCAGTTTGGCTTTTACTCTCTCCGCGTGATTACCTTAGCTCTATCATGAAAATTGTGGTGATTGGTCTTTTGGCCATAGGTGTAATTGTAGTGGCTCCAACCTTGAAAATGCCTGCGTTTACCGAATTTATTCATGGTGGCGGTCCGATTATTCCGGGTACGCTCTTTCCATACTTGTTTATTACCATTGCCTGTGGTGCCATTTCAGGATTTCACGCTTTGGTGAGTTCGGGAACTACCCCCAAGATGATTATGAAGGAGTCGCACATCAAAAGCATTGCGGCAGGTTCCATGTTGGTGGAAGCGATGGTGAGTATCTTGGCCTTGATTGCTGCCTCCAGTTTATTGCCTTTGGATTATTTCGCTATCAATGTTCCCGCGGAAAAATTCGCAACACTTCTCCCAAAACTTCATGCGATGGGTTTTGTGGATTCCAACCTCACACAACTTTCGGCCGAGGTGGGTGAGAAAATAGCAGGACGTACCGGCGGTGCTGTTTCATTAGGAGTTGGTATGGCGCAGATCTTCTCTAAAATACCGGGCTTAAACGGCTTAATGTCGTACTGGTACCACTTTGCCATCATGTTTGAAGCCCTTTTTATCCTCACCACCATCGATGCCGGAACCCGTATTGGTCGATTTGTATTGCAGGAGATGTTGGGTAAAATGTATGCCCCATTTGGTAGAACCAATTGGTTGCCCGGGAATCTGTTGGCTAGTTTCCTGATCGTATTTAGTTGGGGTTATTTTATCTACACAGGAAGCGTATCTACCATCTGGCCATTGTTTGGTACTGCCAATCAATTGCTTGCCTCTATTGCACTGGCAGTTGGAACTTCCTATATCATCAATCGCGGTAAAATTAAATATGCCTGGATCACCATTGTGCCGTTCGTATTTATTGGATTTACAACGCTTTATGCCGGTTTCTTGAATATCGTTAATATCTATTTACCTCAATTGATGAATGCAGAAACTATAGTACAAGGTGTTATCAATTTAAGCCTTTCCGGGGTGATTATTTTCTGTGCCTTTGTGGTCTATTATAATGCCATTCCCAAATGGATAAAGGTGTATAAAGGGGCAAGGCCTTTGTTTGAACTGGAAAATGGCCTTGATGAAGAACTTCAATTGGTAGAACAAAAAGTAACACTTTAGTATCCGCTCAGAAAGGTGTAGACAAGTAAAAGAGAAATCAAGTAGACTCTATTTCGAAAGTTTTTATAAGTTTTGGTATTTGCTTTCTCTAGTCTAGTCGATAATTGAATAATCTAGGAATATCTTCCTATAATTGTCAACTCGTTTACATCCACGTGAAGTGAACCCCTCTCGCATAATGAACTTCTTCACTTGGGGTTAGTTTTTGTTTATTAGTAAGTCAGTGGGTGTTTTGGTCACCAATTTTGAAATAGATAACTTTGAAAAAAAATCAGTACATAATAAAGCCGGTTTTTGCTTGGAAGTTTCATTCCTCAGTTAAGTTTGGTT
>CANFFA010000141.1 GCA_947445425.1 Paludibacteraceae bacterium | reverse complement strand
CGCTTTGGCATTTAACCCTTTGAGATAAGGGACTGCCCAGGCAAGCTCAAAATTAGTCTGCAGGAATTTCTCATCGTATTTTTGAAATCCGGAGATATTTTGATCCACCATCGCCAGCGGATTCATGTATGAATTTGTATAAGAAGAAAGGTAGTTGGGATTGTCATTCGCATAAGGACCTTCCATAGGTATCGCGGAAATGGCGGGTTTAAAAATGGACATCAGATCACTGTATGGACTATCTTTTAAGGTATTTATAAAACCGATATTTGCATTCAACTTCACAGATTCAGAAAGTTTGGTGGTAAAACTGAACCGGAAATTATATTTGTCGGAAGAGAGACTTCCAGATTTATATAATCCCTGATCGCCATAGTAACCTGCTGTTACGAAATATTTGGTAGTCTCGGAACCGCCATCAATGGAAATAGAGTGCTGTTGCTGCGTAGAGTAGTTTTTAAAAATCAACCCAAGGTAATCGGTAGAAGCAATTTCCCCCGACTTTAATTTTGCGATATAATCAGGATTATATTTTAATGTCGCAATCATATCTTCTTTTTTGGAAAAATAAGTGGGAGAGATCAACAATGCATTGATGGTATTTTCGTTCCATAATTCAGCATACTGAAGTCCATTCGCTTTTTCTGGATAGGCAGTTACGTTTTGAGTACCCCATCTTCCGTTATAATTCACTTTTGGTTTAGAAGCAGACCCCGTTTTAGTAGTGATTAAAACGACTCCATTGGCTGCCTTCACTCCATAAATTGCTGCAGATGCATCTTTAAGAATGGAGACATCTTGAATTTCGTAAGCCGAAAGACGGGAGAACTCCTCCTTGCTTCTTTCCACACCGTCAATAATATAAAGTGGAGTTCCAAAACCACGGATATCCATATTGGTATCATAACTTCCCGGCTCACTAGAGTATTGTGAAACACGAACGCCAGGTGCACGACCCGCCAATGAGTTGACAACATCAATGGAGGCAGTTCCTTCTATATCAGTGGCTGAAATGGCAGAAATTGAACCTGTCAAATTAACCTTCTTTTGAGTACCATAGCCGACAACAACTATTTCGTCCATGACTTTAGTGTCTTGCTCAAGAATGATCTTAATGTCAGAATTTTCTCCAACGGTGACCTCTTTTGTCTTTGAGCCAATATAAGTAATCAGCACAATAGACTTTACTGGTGCGCTGATTTTAAATCGTCCATCTAAATCAGTTATAGTTCCTGATTTTTCTCCTTTTACAAGAATATTGGCTCCAATAACAGGCATGTTTTCCTCATCCAACACAACTCCTTTTATGGTGTTGCTGGTTATATTATTTGAAACATTCTGTCCCAAACAATAAAAGCCGATGAATAATAATAAAAGGGTTAGATAGTGTTTCATATTATAAAATTAGGTTGTTTTACACTGACGGTAGTTGATTTTTAGATACTACAAATATAACATTATTGAATTAATAATAGAGTAATTGGAACTATTTTTTCAATATTCATTAAAATATTTGAGATTGTTTTTTTATAGACTAAACTATCCACCTTTACATACTTATAAAACAGAGTTAGCAAAGGTGGATAGTTTATTATTTCAAAAAATGGATACGAAAAAAATTCAGTCACTCAATTCTCAACACCCCACTTCTTATTCGGTTTGTCGGCCATTATTAATTCTAGCGTACCACCATCTAAAAGTTGTTGGTGTGTGAAAAATGGAGTATTAAACTCCTTTCCATTGAAAAACGATTTTTGAATATATTTATTTACAGGACTTGCCCCTTTGGCAATAATTGTAAATGTTTTATTATTAGGCAATTTCAAACTAGATTTCTCAAAAACAGGACTTCCGATGGTATAAATAGGTAAACCTGGTGTTACAGGGTAAAATCCTAAAGAAGAAAAAACCACAAAGGCCGACATACCCCCACCATCTTCATCCCCCGGAATACCAAAAATATTATCCTTAAACCATACATCCAGCAAGAAACGAATCCTTTTTTGAGTTTTCCATGGAGCATCAAAATAGTTGTAAAGATAAGGAATATGAAAAGAAGGTTCATTACCCATAATATATTGTCCAACTTGCCCCGTTGCATCGGGTGCTTCGTTCAGATACTGTTGCTTGAGCATATCCAATGGTTCACGAAAGAGCTGATCAAGACGCTCTTCGGCTCTCTTTTTTCCTCCTAACAATGAAGTTAAACCATTGATATCGTGTTGCACTTGCCAGGCATAGGTCCATGCATTATTTTCATCGTAATAATCTCTAAAACCGGGACAGCCATCCAATTTTGGATTAATCATGATCCAATCTCCTTTTTCATCTTTTGGCATAAAAAGTCGCACATCGGGATGCCAAAGCTTTTTGTAATTTGTGGACGCATCAGAAAATTTCTGATAATCACTTTGATTTCCGGTCTCTTTTGCTAATTGACTCAATGACCAAGCATCAAAACTCATCCCAAGAGTCACAGCAACCGACTGACGTTTTTCCCAACAATCCACCATCGGTTCCGATTCTTTTTCACCCGGACGAAGTGCGGGAAGGAAACCTTTACTTTGATAAAAATCATCCAATTGAACCTTTCTATTCCCTTGTCGCCAAGGCAATATTGTGGCTTCAGTCAGATTTTTTTTACAACCTTCATACGCTTTTTTCATATCAAAACCCGAAATCCCTTTCCGATAAGCGTCAATAAATAAGGAAGTGGAATGATAGCCATTCATACACATTTGGTTACCCAAAACCTCTGGAAAAGTCGGCATCCAACCACTTTGTTCGTACATCTGAGTATATGAATTCAAAATATCACTCTCCATGGCTGGATTCAATATCGTATTTAATGGATGTTTTGCGAGATAAGTATCCCAAATCCAGTCATCTACAAAAAATGGTCTATCACTTTTATGTACTTTACCATCATAACCACTATAGTATTGACCATTTTCATTGATATCAATCATACGTTCATACGTCCGATAAAGTGAAGTATAAAATGACCGCTTTTGCGCTTCTGTTCCACCCACCACTTGAATTTGATTGATCACCTTGTCCCAAGCCAATTTACCGTTTGCAAGGGTTTGTTCAAAATTTTGCTTGGCCATCTCAACTGCAAAATTTTGTTTTGCCTGTTCTAAACTAATATAGGAAATAGCATATTTAATCAGCACAGATTTTTGATCCGAACTACTAATGCTAATGGAAAGACGATTTTTAGACGGTGTAATTTGAATACTTTTCAACGCTGCACCTGCTTGATCAGTGACCTCCCCATAGCAATATGCCGACATAGAACGTGTTACCGGTGAGGTTCCTTTTGTTTTATAATTATACCGCTCTTCGATGGTAAAAGAATTATTACCTGAACTATGGGCATTAAAATTTTCAGTTCCGGCAATCAATACGTTTTTCTTATCAGTTGCAGGAAAATCGATTTTATAAATGGCACATTTTTTAGCAGGAGCAAAACTTACCGTGATGTCATCATCCACCAAATAGGTGGAGTAATGCCAGGGACGTACCACTTCAAGGTCGTGATCAATCGCCATTTTCCTTTGCCACGAATCATTGGTAATTTCACCAACCGAGACTTTCATTCTCATGATACCCGGTTCACGATGATTCTCCACTTGCAATGGCCATTCAGTGACCTGATCAGCGATGTAATCGGGCTTGATTGGAAACATCCGAAGCATCTGATTCGGCAAACTGAAGGTAGGAAAAGTGGGCACCAACAACTGGGAAACGTTGCCAATTTTAGGATCTACATATTTCGTAAAATCTTGCTGTGCCGATACATTTAATAAATTACTGGTCACCAAATAACCAGCAATCAATGTTTTTAAAAATCCATGCATATAATTATGTTTTGAATGTAACAATTTATGGTTATTCTATTTCACTCCCCAATTCAAATTTGGTGTACTTCCCATTTCAATTTCAATTTTCGCCCCAGCCATCAAATCTATATGTTTAATAATCGGAGTATTCAACAACTTACCATTGAATAGCACTTTTTGAATGTATCTGTTTTTTGCTGTATTATTGGTTGAATTAACTTCAATTTTCTTTCCACTAGCCAATGGAATTGTTACTTTATCAAACAGTGGTCGACCCAAGGTGTACTCGCCACTGGCAGGACAAACAGGATAAAAACCAATTGCATTCAATACATACCAGGCCGACATTTGACCGCAATCTTCATTTCCTGCCAATCCATTGGGATCATTAAAATAGAGTGTTTGTTGAATACTGTCCACCAGCTGTTGGGTTTTCCAAGGCTGTCCCACATAATTGTACAGATGTGTGATGTGATGACTCGGCTCATTTCCATGTGCGTATTGCCCAATTAAACCTGAAATATCACTGGACGCCTGCCCCAATTGTTCTGACGAAACAGAGAATAGAGAATCCAATTTATTGATAAATCCTTTTTTACCACCATGAAGTGCGATCAAACCATCCACATCTTGCATCACATACCACGACCATTGCCAGGCATTTCCTTCGCAATAATCATCGTTACGGTGGTTCGACATTTTAGGGTTAAAGACGGGATTCCAGGTTCCATTCAACATTTTACCACGCATAAAGCCTACCTTCTCATCAAAATAGGTCTTGTAATACATTGATTTTTTGGAATACTCATTGAATTCTTTATCTTTTCCCAATGCCTTTGCAAACTGAGCAATACACCAATCGTTGTAGGCATACTCCAATCCTTTGGCTACTGATTCATTGTCTTTGTCAGCCGGGCAATAACTTATAGAATCTTTGTATAACTTTGAAATTGGCATGAACTGATTTTCATAAATCTTTGCATCGATATTGCCATTATTTGCACGTTGATAATGAGAAGACTTGACACATGCTTCAAAAGCCTTTTCCACATCAAAATTCCGATTCCCTTTCAGATAAGCCTCCACAATTACTGAAATAGCGTGATTACCAATCATACAGCCGGTATAATTAGACGACAAATCCCACATGGGAAGGTATCCCCCTTCATCATACTTCTTCAACAAACTGCGTATAAAAGCCTCATTTCTTTCGGGTGCTATTAATGTTTGCAATGGATGGAATGCGCGAAAAGTATCCCACAATGAAAAGACGGTGTAGTATTCTTTATCCTTACTCACATGTATTTCCTTGTCCTGTCCTCGGTAACGTCCATCCACATCAACAAACAGATTAGGACTAATGGCTGCATGATAAAGACTGGTATAAAAAATCTTCTTTTGATTTTCATTTTTTGTTTCAATAGACACTTTTGACAATTCTGTATTCCAATGCGTATTGGTCTCTTTCACTACAGCATCAAAATCCCATGCCGGAATTTCCTGTTCCACATTTTTTCTGGCTCCCTGGGCATCAACTGCTGAAATTCCTACTTTCACCATCACCTTCTCCTGATCTGTAGTCGAAAATTGAAGCAATGCCTTTATATTGGTTCCAGAAATCTCATTGTCGTTAACAACTATATCATTTTTAAACACTTTTACTTTAAAAGGTTTAGAGAATTTCGCATAAAAATAGACCGAATGATCTTTGGCCCATCCATCCGTATTTTTCATCCCTTCAATTTCAGTAGAGCTGATCATCTTCAATTTAATTACGGTATTCCTGTGATTTTGCAAGCTATGGTTCAAATCCAACACAATGGCTGCTTTCTCAGTTTTTGGAAAAGTATATCTGTGGAAACCGACACGTTGGGTGGCTGTCAGTTCGGCTTTCACATTGTAATCATCAAGTTTCACAGAATAATAGCCTGGATATGCTTTTTCACTTTTGTGAGAAAATTTGGATCTATATCCTGAACGTATAATCTTTTCATCCCCACGATCTATCGATTCACAATTAACGGTTGGCATTAACAAAATGTCACCATAATCTCCAATACCGGTACCACTCAGGTGGGTATGCGAAAAACCAATGATGGTACTATCCGAATAATGATAACCGGAACAAGCATCCCAACCTGCCATGCGTGTATCGGGACTTAGTTGCAACATCCCAAATGGACTCACTGCACCCGGAAAAGTATGACCATGACCGCCAGTGCCGATAAATGGGTTTACAAATTGGGTGATACTTTTTTGGCCAAAACTCGTTGTGATGGTCAATGCCAGCATTAAAAAGAAGCCGAATGATACTTGCTTGGTTTTCATTTTCCGAATAATTAAAAATTAATTTTCATTTATTAAAAGCAAAAGTATTTTCCACCTATTAATTGAGACATAATTTTCAATTAATAAGTAGTAATAATCACATAAAATTGTCGAAAAACGAAAAAAAACTTCAATTTAAGCATTTTTTCATAAAAAATAGCCAGAATCTAAGACCCCGGCCATCTAATTTTCAAATATTTCAAATGATTAATTTAAATTCATTTTGCTACAAAATATAAAATTTTCAAATTACTCGAAAATTGATATTAGAGTCATCCTGAATTTGAACTAAAGACAACTCCAATTATTTATTTTATCAACACTATTTAACTTAGAATACTTTCAATAAAAGTATTTCAAAATTCGGCACTCCT
>CANFFA010000140.1 GCA_947445425.1 Paludibacteraceae bacterium | reverse complement strand
TTTTTCCTGAGTCAAAATCCCGTAATTTGAAAATTTTCAGAAAAATGCGGGTTTTCGTTCAGACACTAAGTAATTAGAACAATATAATGTCGTATATTCTGGTCTACTCCAATAAGTCATTTTGATATTTTTGAGCGTACAAAATAATACGACATGATATCAATCGCATTACTTACGAAAAGGATTTGTGAATAGTGATGTTTAAACAGAAATGGGAGAAGAACCCTTTGGCCTACTCCCATTTTTGTAATACTCAATTGTTCTCTACTCTTTTTTTCTTCGAATGATGCCAACATATCGATAGATCTCACCGCTTTTAGAAACACCCTCCATGGTCACTGTATAGTCATTTGCTTTGTCAGCAGTTGGAAACGTAGTAGTGATCATACCATTCTTATCGGTTGATAGGGATGGATTCCAATAAATAGTGGTTCTAAGGTCCGGATTTCTGTCTTTCAAGATACTGTCAACCTCATATTTAGGTACATAAAATTGAGCTGATTTTTGATAGCCCAAAGGTTTGATGACTGCCATACTTGGTGGGGTAATGGCTTTCAATTGAATGCCTTTTTTAAGTGTAATCGATATCACCCCATTACCACCACGAGAACCAAAAATGGCTGCATTGGCACCTTTAAATACTGAGATATCTGAAATGTCATTGGTAGTCAGGTAACTTAATTCACTTAGATCTTCTGTTTCCATCTGATCTATCATGAGCATTGGCGGTCCATTTGAGCCGCGGATGGTTACATCTTCTCCAGTTACCTGTACGCCTGCAATCGTTGAAAGCACATTTAATAGACTCATTCCTGGCATTTTGTCCAATGCTTCAGAACTAATACTTTGGTCGGCCATTCCAGAATAGTAATTCTCTACTTTATTAGGATCTTTCTTTTGGGCTGTCACCGTTACTTCATCCAGTCCAATCATCCTAATACCGCCTTCGTAGAAATATTTCTCTTTAATTTGAGAAAAATAATCAGCCGGTGCTTCCACTACTCCTTCTTGTTTGATTGGGATGAATGTTTTTGCAATAGGGAAGTCATCTGGATCAGGAATGATTTCAACATCCCCGAAGCTCTTGTTTTTCTTCGCTTTTAAAATAAAGCTGGTACTGTCGGCAAAACTAATGCCATCGATCAAAAATCGCCCAAGGCTATCCGTTTTTGCAAATTTTGTTCCAGCTTTTAGCCTTGGCGATAGCATGATAATGTCTGCATTTTTGGATGGTTTTCCCAATAGGTTGAGCACTTTTCCTGACAATGCCTGTCCAGCTTCCATGTAGAACTGTGGTTGTGCCATTTTTGAGTTTTTAAAATCCCCAAATTCAAATCTTTTCCAACCTTGGGTTAGCATCAGTAGATCTAATTTTACATGGGCTTGTGTTAAGTTGCCACAAAAATAAGATCCAGGTTCTTCGATATAACCTTTTAAATCAGAACTTAGGAGCAGATTTGATTGAATTTGGTCTGCTAATGAATCTTGAATTACGGTACGACTATCTGTAATACTCAAAGAGAAATTACCATTAACCGCTACGCTATCTTTTGTTAATAGACTAAAATTTAGGCTTACTGGCTCACGCTTTCCATACATCGTTTTGTCTGTTCTCATTTTGAATAAAGCCGTAGTTGGCTTAGATATAAAGACCAGTCGTTCTGAAAGTATTGTGCCAGTCGCTGAGCTAACGACTGAAAATGAAGTGATTCCTGCTGGTAATACTTGTTCCGAAATTTGACCAATTAAAGAGAGTGAGTCAAGTTGTTTAATGGCCATAACCTGGCCTCTAGAATGAATTAACAAATAGAGTGACTGAACATTTATATTCGATTTATTAACAACTTGATAATAAATTTTATTGTGATTAGGCTTTAATTGGATGATTACACCCTCTTTTTTAGCCCTTGGCAATAAAATCTTTTTCTCAAGCCCATTTGCACTTTTTACAATCGCATAATAGTTTTGGTCTGCTTTGGCTTCGAGCATGATTTGCCCCATTCCTTTGTTCAAGGATTGAAATTGACAAAGTGTTGCCCCAAGACTATCAACAACTGAACCTGAAATATTTATACCTAAACCATTAGATCCAATGGCTTTAAAAGCAATGTTTTGCATGCAATCAGCCAACAGTGAGCCCCCTTCAGGGAAAAATTGTACGTCAAACTCATCCGAAAAAGACGGTAGGAAAAACTTTTGTTGAAATTTTAGTTGTGGATCTTTAAATTCCACTTCCAAGGCTTTGTTGTTATAGTTTGAACTCGTTAATTCAATAGGGAAAGTAACTACTCCATTTTTATCAGTAGTTACAGTATAGGTTTTTAATTTTTTGCCTGTCCAATTGATTCTACCAACCAATTGTTTTGAAATGATAGGATTTTTATTTGCATCCTTAAAAGTAACGGTAGCGATTACTTTGCCATTTAAAGGTTTACTGTATGAAATTGTAGGGTTTACACGATCATCAATGGTATTTCCTATAAAGATCACTTTTTTGAAAAAGTAATCCTCTCCTGCATTTCGCATCCAATAGGAATAGGCTCGCAAGGTGTAATATCCTGCAGGTATTTCTGGAGGCAATACGAACCTACCCGTGAAACCAAGAGAGTCTTTCTTGATTTTTATCCTTTGAAATATTGAATCTGATTTATCAATTAATTCAACATAAATAAATTTACTTTGGGTATTTGGAGCATGGGTAGTGGCATTTACCAAGTAAGATTTAAACCATATATTCTCACCAGCACTATAATAAGGCTTGTCAGTTTGTAGGTACAATTTCTCTGGTAATAATCCTACTTGACTATTGTAGCGGTTAAAGATGAGACTTTCAAAACTGGGTTTTGTCGGTTGGCTGAATACTAGAGTACTAAATAATGAAAATACCGATCCAATGAAAAATAGCCTAAGTGAATACTTCATGAGGGAGTTTGATTTAAGATTTAGATTTTACTGGCAATTAACTTAAAAACTGAGTGTAAAAGTAATTAAAAAACAGAAAACTAAATGCGAAGAGTTCATTTCTCGCATTAAAATTCACTTAAAACCAGATGAATAGCAGATGTCATTGCCATTCATAAAGATTGGAGGAATAAAAAAGCGAGACCAAATTTCTCTGGTCTCGCTATTTATATAATTGTTATTAGTTATTTCTCTTCAACTTCTTCTTCAACAGCAATAGATTTTGTGTATTGTTCCATCATGCTTTGGCTCAATGCCATGCTTGAGAAACCACCATCGTGAAGTAAGTTTTGCATGGTTACTTTGCGAGTTAAATCGCTAAACATTGCAACACAATAATCAGCACATTCAGCAGCATCTGCATTACCAAGTGGAGACATACGATCTGAATAATCCAACAATCCAACCATCGTTTTAACCCCTGCACCAGCAGTTGTTACCGTTGGAGATTGAGAGATTGTATTGATACGTACATTTTTTTCAACACCATAAATATAACCAAAGCTACGAGCAATTGATTCCAAAAGAGCTTTTGCATCAGCCATGTCATTGTAACCATAAACGGTACGTTGAGCAGCCATATAAGAAAGAGCTACAACTGAACCGTAGTCGTTGATTGCATCCATCTTTTTTGCTACTTGTAACATTTTGTGGAAAGAAATCGCAGATACATTCAAAGTTGTATTTAACATATCGTAATCGATATCATCGTACAAACGTTTTTTGCGAACATTAGGTGACATACCGATAGAGTGTAATACGAAGTCAATTTTACCACCCAAAGCTTCTACAGATTGAGCAAAAACTTCTTCCAAGTCTTTCACGCTTGAAGCATCAGCAGGGATTAATTTTGCATTTAGTTTAGCGGCCAATTCGTCCGTTGTACCCATACGCACAGCCATAGGAGTATTAGACAAGGTGATAATTGCACCTTCTTCCACTACACGTTCAGCTACTTTCCAAGCAATTGACATATCATTCAACGCTCCAAATATAATTCCTCTTTTGCCTTTTAATAAATCGTTAGCCATTTTTTTTTCTATTAATTGTTTGTCAAATGCAGTTAATATCTACACGGAAAATGTAGCGCTGTGAACTGAATTTTCGGCACAAAGATACACATTTTGTGCAAGATACAAAAGCAAACGTTTTTTATTGATATATTTTAAGAGAATTCCTAAACTTCGTTTATGCAATTATTTGTATAATTATTGAAATGGCTTAATTGTTAGATATTATTTGTATATTTGCGCTGATATTATTTGTTAAATAAGTAAAAAAACAAAATTATTATGTTACAGGAAAAAATTGGCATCAATGCAGGCCTTGTTTGGGCGCAACTTGAAGGTGGCGAATTAAACGTAAAAGCATTAAAAAAAGCTACTAAGCTAGCAGAAAAAGACTTAAACTTAGCTTTGGGTTGGTTGGCACGCGAAGGAAAAATTAGCTTCAATGAAGTTGAAGGTGAATCCTTTGTTTGTTTAGCTTAAAAGAAATTAAGGGGCGAAAAGACATTTTGTTTTTTTCGCCCTTTTGATTTATAGCTTATTTTGCATAATTACAGAATATTTCATGGAATATATTGTATTAGATATTAACATGTTGAATAGTATTCTGTTATCAAATTAAAATGAAGTCGATAACGATACATTTTAATTCAATCTTAATGGTAAATTTGATGTTATTTCAACTTTTGTAGTAAAAATTTCAATAGATGTTTCGTAGAAACAAATAAATCACTATCTTTGCACCCGCTTAGAGAGAAAAGCAATTCAACACACATGCGAAAGTAGCTCAGTTGGTAGAGCACGACCTTGCCAAGGTCGGGGTCGCGGGTTCGAGTCCCGTCTTTCGCTCCATATTTTCAAGTGTATCATGCCCGGATGGTGGAATGGTAGACACGAAGGACTTAAAATCCTTTGGCTTTACGGCTGTGCGGGTTCAAGTCCCGCTTCGGGTACATTCACTGAAAAGCAAAACCCTCATAATCTTAGGATTGTGAGGGTTTTTGTTTTTTATATTGAATTTCTATTGGAACATTTATATCTTTGTTTAATTTAGATTTCCACCAACTACACCTAATTCCTCCTCAATGAAATCACTACAACCCACTTCCCTTTGGAATTTCTTCCATGAAATCACCCAAATCCCTCGTCCTTCCAAAAAAGAAGAGCGAATTATTGCCTACCTCATCGCTTTCGCGAACAGCCGTGCGTTGCAATATAAAACCGATTCTGCGGGTAATCTTCTGATTTTCAAAGCTGCTACTTTGGGTTATGAAAATTCTAAAACCATCATTCTACAAGCTCATGTGGACATGGTTTGTGAAAAAAATAAGGACTCACAACATAATTTTGAAACCGATCCAATTCAAACTTATGTGGAAGATGATTGGGTGAAGGCTGTTGGAACTACTTTGGGTGCTGACAATGGAATTGGTATAGCAATGATGTTGGCAGTGCTGGCTGACAATTACTTAGCACACCCTGCATTGGAGTGTCTTTTTACCATTGACGAAGAAACTGGTCTTACTGGAGCTTTTGCGCTAGAAAAAGATTTTCTTAGTGGTCAGATTTTAATAAATCTGGATTCGGAAGATGATGGCGAAATTTTTGTGGGTTGCGCTGGTGGTATTGATACTTTGGCGCTGTTGCCTTATGATATCGAGAATATCCCCGCAAACTATTTTGGCTTTACCGTTTCTGTTACAGGACTTACAGGTGGTCATTCTGGCGATGATATTCACAGAGGCTTGGGGAATGCGAATAAAATTCTGAATCGTTTTTTGTGGAATATCAACAAAAGCATGGATTTACGTTTGAATAGTTTTCAAGGTGGTAACCTTAGAAATGCCATTGCGCGGGAGGCTGTGGCCATTGCATGTATTCCATTTCATGAAAAAGAAAATTTACGCGTGCAGTTTAATCTCTTTGTGGCAGAAATAGAAGATGAATTAAGTGCTCTTGAGCCTAAAATGCGCTTGGATTTGGATTCTGATTTGACTTTGGAAAAAGTAATCGATAAAAAAAGTTCGAATGCCTTATTGAATTCGCTGTATGCTTGTCCGCACGGTGTAATTTCTATGAGTAAGGAAATGCCTAATTTGGTGGAGACTTCTACCAATTTGGCTTCAGTAAAAATGAAGGAAGGTCAAATGATTGAAGTAAATACAAGTCAAAGAAGTGCCATAGCCACTGCCAAAATTGATTTGGCGCACCAAGTGGAATCTGTATTTCTATTAGCTGGTGCAAGCGTCTCACATGGTGATGGTTACCCAGGTTGGAAGCCCAATTTGAATTCTGATATTTTAAAGGTTGCGGTGCAGACTTATCAGAATTTATTTAAGGAAGAACCAAAAATTAGAGCCATTCATGCCGGATTAGAATGTGGATTGTTTTTGGAAAAATATCCATATTTAGACATGATTTCCATCGGGCCCACCATGCGTGGCGTACATTCACCCGATGAAAGATTGAGCATTAGTTCTACTCAAAAATGTTGGAAATGGTTGATTAATATTTTAGAAGAAATAAGTTTTTAAAAGAATTAAAGTAAAATCACTTTAGTATCGTTTTCCAAAAATGTTGACC
>CANFFA010000139.1 GCA_947445425.1 Paludibacteraceae bacterium | reverse complement strand
TATCGTTTGGTGGGGAATCTCTTCGTAGGCTCTGAATTTATTACCATCCACAATGATAAATTCCGGACGAATTTTTAATTTATCAATGGCTCTGTGCATCGCCAAAATTGAAGCATTGAGGATATTTATTTCATCAATTTCGGTACAGCTGACTTCAGCTACTGCCCAAGCCAAGGCTTCTTTTTCAATAATAGGGCGAAGTTTTTCTCTTTGCAATTCAGTGAGCTGTTTCGAATCATTGAGTAAAGCGCATTGGAAATCTAGGGGTAATATCACTGCCGCTGCTACTACTGGTCCAGCCAAACATCCACGACCCGCTTCATCGCAACCACACTCCAGTTCCATTCCAGAAAAGTTAATGGATAAACCAAGTTCAGAGTCCATCTTGCCAAGGCTTTTTTTTTCATTAGAGGTCTTTTTCATAAATTAGAAGATGCATACAAGTATTCGACATGATTTAGAACGCAAATTCCGCAAATTAACGCAAATAAATACAATTAATTATTAGAGTAACATTATTGATATGTCTTTTTTTAGTGTGTTTCTGATTTGCGTTAATTTGCGGAATTTGCGTTCAAAAAAAAACTAGCGTTCAAAAATGCCGATTATTTGACTTCTTGTACTTCCTATTCCTTTTTGCTCTTTTTAGTTTCCTCCCAAAGTTCTGGTGCAATTTTCATTAAAGGTCGATAAGCGATCGATTTAGATTTTGTTTCCGCTTTTATAATTGAAAATTGTTGATCAATTAAATTGAATACGTTTATTAATATGCTTAAAATCAGCGCTATTTTTAATCCACCAAAAACCCCTCCCAATAATTTATTGACTCCACCCAATGCCAAACTACTGAGTATGCTGCTGATCACTTTTGATAATAGATTCATTGATAATGAGATGACTATGAACAATAGGATATAAGCAAAGGGATAGGCAATGATTTTGGAGAATTTAAGTGTGTCTATAAAAAAATGGGCTACATAAGGTGCAAAAATTTTAGCCCCATAGATTCCCAAAATGATAGCTACCAATGAAGTTAATTCCTTTATAAGTCCGTTGAAAACGCCCCAAATAAAGCCGACAACAATGGGAAGGATGAGAAAATAATCCAATGCATTCATGATTTGTTTGATTGATAAATTGAACTGCAAAATTACATCTTTTTTCTTCTTGTTCTAATCAACTTAAGAAATTGTGTACAAGGAAATAAATAGAAAGAATTTAAAATCAATATACCTGCAAATAATTAGTAAAGAGCATCTTATTTGATCCTGAATTATGCACCTATGTAGTTTAATTAAGTCTATGGGGCTTTAAAAGCCCAAAGGGCTTGAAAGTGAATAGCCACGAGTGAAACTCGTGGTAAATTGCAGAAAAACAACATAACCCTGAAAGGGTTGAAGGTTAATTATTTATCACCTTCAACCCTTTCAGGGTTGGACAAATACTACATGCACATCCACGAGTTTCACTCGTGGCTATTCACCAATAAGCCCTTCAGGCTTGATTAAACGACATTGAATGATGCATTATGAATTAGCTTAGATTGTAGAATGAACAGAAATTAGTACTTTTGTACTCAATATAAAAGTGAATTTTCTCAAGTGTTAAACGCTTATCTAACAAACTCATGCAAGAAAAAATTGTTATCCTCGATTTCGGTTCTCAAACCACGCAATTAATCGGTCGTCGTTTGCGCGAATTAAACGAGTATTGCGAAATTGTTCCTTATAATAAATTTCCTGAGCATACCGATGATATTAAAGGAGTTATTCTGTCAGGTAGTCCTTATTCTGTTTATGATCCAACTGCTTTTAAAGCTGATCTGACAAATATCCGTGGTAAGTATCCTGTATTGGGAATCTGTTATGGTGCTCAGTACTTGGCTTATACTTCTGGTGGAAAGGTGGAATCAGCAGGTACACGTGAATATGGTCGTGCCAATCTATCTTATATACATGGCGAAGATGAACTGTTGAAAGAGGTTCAATTGGGTTCTCAAATATGGATGTCACATGGTGACAGTATTACTGAAATCCCAACTCACTTTAAAAAAATTGCAAGTTCGGATGATGTTGAATTGGCAGCCTATAAGATTGAAGGAGAGCAAACTTGGGGCGTACAATTCCACCCTGAAGTTTTTCATACTTTAGATGGAACGCTTTTGCTTGAAAACTTTTTGGATATTTGTGGATGTACAAAAAACTGGTCGCCAGCTTCATTTATTGAAAGTACAGTAGCAGAATTAAAAGCTCAATTGGGCAATGATCGCGTGTTATTAGGATTATCTGGTGGTGTTGATTCATCGGTTGCTGCAGTATTGTTAAACAAGGCCATTGGCAAAAACCTAACCTGTATTTTTGTGGATCATGGTTTATTACGCAAAAATGAATTTGAAAACGTAATGCGTGATTATGAGCATTTAGGATTAAATGTAATTGGAGTAAATGCCAAAGATCATTTCTATAAAGCATTGGATGGCGTTTCTGATCCAGAACAAAAACGTAAAATTATTGGTGCTGGTTTTATTGACGTATTTGATGAAGAAGCACATAAAATTAAAGATGTAAAATGGTTGGCACAAGGAACCATTTATCCAGATATTATTGAATCATTGTCAATTACAGGAACAGTGATTAAATCGCACCACAATGTGGGTGGACTTCCTGAAAAGATGAACCTCAAACTTTGTGAACCATTGCGTTTGCTTTTCAAAGATGAAGTTCGTCGTGTGGGTACAGAGTTGGGAATGATGCACCATTTAATCAAGCGTCAACCTTTCCCAGGACCAGGATTAGCCGTTCGTATTTTGGGAGACATTACAGAAGATAAAGTTCGCATTTTACAAGAAGCGGATGATATCTTTATCAATGGATTGCGGGAATGGAACCTTTATGATTCTGTATGGCAAGCTGGCGTTATTTTACTTCCTGTTCAATCTGTTGGCGTAATGGGCGATGAAAGAACTTATGAGAATGCTGTTGCATTGCGAGCAGTAACTTCTACCGATGCGATGACAGCAGATTGGGCACAATTGCCTTATGATTTCTTGGCTAAAATGTCTAATGAAATCATCAACAAAGTAAAAGGGGTGAACCGTGTAGTGTATGACATTAGTTCTAAACCACCTGCAACCATTGAGTGGGAATAAAAATAGTGAAGTACCATGATTGATACCCATTCCCACCTCTATTCAGAGGAATTTGATGCTGACCGTGATGAAATGATTGCACGTTCAAAAGCAGCTGGTGTTGAGCATATTATTTTGCCCAATGTAGACATCTACTCTTTGCCCCGCATGATAGAGTTAAAATCCCAATATCCAGGATATTGTCATGCTGCCATAGGTTTACATCCCACCTATGTAAAAGAAGATTATGAGACTCAATTAATAACCGTGAGGGCCGAATTACAATTTGGTAATTATGTTGCCTTGGGCGAAGTGGGTATTGACCTTTATTGGGACAAGACTTATTATCCACAACAACTAAAGGCCTTTCAGCAGCAAGTACAATGGTCCTTGGATTTTGATTTACCCTTGATCATTCATGTGCGTAATTCCTTTCGTGAAACGATGGAGGCCTTGGAACCTTTTAGAAATAAGGGACTAAGAGGCGTTTTTCATAGCTTCATCGGGACGGTGGAGGAGGCAAATGAGATCCTTGCCTTTGGCGGCTTTAAATTGGGAATCAATGGGATTTTGACTTTTAAGAATTCTGGATTAGCAGAAGTGTTGAAACAGATTGATTTGAATCACATTTTATTAGAAACTGATGCACCTTATTTAACGCCAACTCCACATCGAGGTAAACGAAATGAGAGTGCTTATGTTAGTCTTATTTGTGAAAAGCTGGTGGATGTCTATAACTTAAGTCCGCAGGAAATTGATAGGATTACTACTCAAAATGCATTAAATTTATTTACTCGTATTAATCTATAGACATTATAATACTCAATTATTCAGCAGTATACCATTTATTTGTCGCAAAAAGGCGGTTGGCAGTTGCCAATTGCCTTTTTTTTTCTAACTTTGCAGTTCAAACGGAGAGGTGCTCGAGTGGTTGAAGAGGTACGCTTGGAAAGCGTATGTACTCCAAAAGGGTACCGGGGGTTCGAATCCCTTCCTCTCCGCAAAGTTTGCTTAAAAGCTGCTGTTAATAAAAGGGACTAAATTAGGGAATAAAACCTTTTTTAGTCCTTGTTTTTTATAGTTCTATTTGAAAAATAAATTTGACTAGAATAAATATGATACTAGACACTTTTACTTATCGATATTCAAAGATAATGTTGTTAATAAGTGTGTTTCTATGTTTTTTAGGATCATGTTTCGCAAAAGATATATTATCCATTAATTCTGGATTTGTAGACACTACTTCTATCTCCAAAAAAGAATTTGGAATAAATGAGGTTGAGGTAAATTCTAAACATCGTTTAGCAAATATAACCAGTGGATCTTCAGGTATACATATCGATATTAATCAATTAACCCAACTTCCTAAGTTTGCAGGAGAGAGCGATCCCTACAAAGCCCTACAGTATATGGGTGGAGTATCACAAGCTGGCGAAGCCAATTCTGGACTTTATGTTCGAGGCGGAAGTAATGATCAAAATCTGGTTTTACTCAATGGTACTTTGATACAAAATCCCACTCATGTAATGGGTCTATTCTCTGTCTTCAATCCTGATTTAATAGGACAAATGCGATTTTTTAAATCGGACATTCCTGCGGAATATGGTGGACGCCTTTCCTCAATCATTGAAATTAGCAGTAGAAATATTGTTCCAGAATCATCAAAAGTCGATGGTTCAATCGGGCTCATTTCCTCCCGACTCTCCGTTCAAACTCCACTCAGCTCCAAATTTGCCATTTACGGCTCCTTTCGGGGAAGTTATATTGGAAGTGTCATTCTGCCTTCTCTTAGTGCATTGGGTGTGAATGAGTTACTTACAGAAAACAAGTATGATTTTTGGGATGCGAACAGTGGATTTAGTTACCAAATTTCCAACCGAACCAAATTAAATGCACATCTTTATACTGGCATTGACGCTTTGAAAATTGGATCCTTTTCGGACAACAATCTCAACAGAAATACAACCTCCTGGGGAAACAGGGCTGCGGGTACACAGCTGAATCATATTTTCAATGAAAGCTGGAGCATGAACCACCAGTTAAATTATTCAAGATTCAAAATAGAATCTACCTTTCAATGGTACAGCTCCTATCAAATGCTACAATCACAATTTGAGAATATCAATTACAAGGCTGATTTTTTTCATATGGTTGATAATCATCAAATTAAATTCGGGACTGAGATAGCCTACAATAAGGCATTTCCCAACCAAGTAAATTCTGACTCACTGTCACCCTTGGAAATCAGTAACCAAATCAATCAAATCCACTCAGTACAAGGAGTACTTTATTTGCGAGACGAATGGAGCTGTAAAAATTGGCAATTCAATGTTGGTCTCCGCTCAAATCTCTACGCACACGTAGGCCCTTACAATGATTACAACAAAGAGGGGGATTTTATTTACACTGACAATAAGTTAATCAAAACATTTCCAATCACCCTCGAACCTCGATTTTACAGCAGGTATTTAATAAATCAGGTCTCCTCAGTAAAACTTGCAGCAACTCGGCATTACCAATATCTTCATCAAATCCCTGTTGTTCCGTTTGGAGTGCCCGTTGACATACAGATTCCAGCCTCACTCTATGTACAACCGCAGAGCTCCTGGCATTTTTCGGGTGGTTATTTCCGCAACTTCTTAAACAACGAGTGGGAATTGAGCGTGGAAGGATATTACAAAACCTTAGAAAATCAACTAGAATTCAAAAATGGTATTGAGGCAACTTTCACTAATCAAATGGTAGACAAATCTGTTTTGGTGGGAAAGGGATGGTCTTATGGTTCAGAATGGAAACTAGGGAAAAGCATTGGTCCATTTACAGGATGGATCTCTTACAATCTGGCTTGGAGTTTTCGGCAGTTTGACCAAATAAACAGCGGATTACCTTTTCTGGCTCGAAATGACAGACGACATGATCTTTCTATTGTTGGTATGTTTAAAATAAATGAGCGTTGGAGTTGTTCCGCTATATTTGTCTATGCCACTGGTAATCGAATGAATCTTCCGGTCGGCTGGTTCGTCATTGACAATAAAGTGATCATGGAATATGGCAAATACAATGCTTTTGAAATGCCAGCCTACCACCGTCTGGATCTCGCAGCGAACTATAAACTAAAAAACTGGCGGGGAATCAAATCTGAACTTAACTTTTCAATTTACAATGCGTATAATAGGGCGAATCCGTACCAAGTCTACCTAACAACAAATTCATACAAGTCAGGAAGTTATCAAATAGACATGTCCTATTTACTCCCTATACTTCCCTCTGTTTCTTGGACTTTTCATTTTTAAAATTGTTATGATTAAAACCTTTCTATATTCTTATCTACTCTTTTTTTCAATAGCGTGCCAACCTGATTTAGAATATAAAATAAAAGGGTATACGCAAAAAATTATTGTAGAGGGCACTATTGCCAATAATGAATTCCCAAAAGTCTATTTATCATTGAAT
>CANFFA010000138.1 GCA_947445425.1 Paludibacteraceae bacterium | reverse complement strand
GCTACAAAAAGAGTTATTTTTTTCATAATGAATTGTTTTAGATTTGTTACTAAAAAAAGAGGGTTATTCATTTGCATCAAACATTTTCAAGCTGACCAAACAAACAACCCTCTGGTTATTAATTATTTTACCATTAATTTGCCTGTATATTGTTTACCTGCTGATTCCACAGAAACAATGTAAACTCCAGCATTTAGGTCATTAGATTGAACAGAATAAACAGGTGATCCAACGATGTTGTTTCTTTCAAAAACTTTAGCACCCACTAAATTATACAAAGTCACTTTCGCTGGTGCATTTACCGAATTATTTAAATTAAAAGTAATCACACCGTCAATAAAGTTTAGATTCTTAATGCCTGCTTTTGCAATGAAAAGATCATTGATTCCAGCAGTACTAACAGAAGGAGTACTATAACTAGCGGATCCAACACCATACACTTTGAGATCTTTAATTTGCATCACATTACCAGCACCCGCTTTAAAAGCAACAAGATCCAAAATAAAATCATAAGGTGTGGCTTGCAAATTCAAATCTACCGTAACAGCAACTACTGAAGCTTTATCCCCATCTACTGTCAATTGTGCCGTTTTAGCAGCAGCAGTGTACTTTATGTCCACAGTGTGCCACTCTTCAAAAGTTGCTTTGTCTAAAAATTGAGAACCATTGGCCGATTGGGTACCTTCACCAGAAAAACGAAGTAAATAAGGTCTTGAAACAGAAGTCTCTGCATTTAATTGCAATCTCTTGAGCGTGCCTCCAAATGTTGCAAACCCTTTGTTGATTTTTGTTTTGTATTTGTAAGAGATCAAATAATCAGCGCCTGTGAAATTGAAAACGGGTAATTTAGAAGTCGTAATATAAAAATCGGTAGACAAAGCGGTGGTATCAGCAATTTGAAGGATGTTATTAGCTGTATTATCAGGATCTTGAACGAACTGCATGGTTCCTTTCAAAGCATTACCGTTTGACCAATTGGATTTGTGTGTGAAGTTGTCGGAATACAACAATGGATAACTTAATTTGGTTCCAATAACCGAAACATTTCTAATATAAACATTTTCAACCGTTGTACTTCCAAGGGCAATTAAATTAATTGCATCCAATTTAAAATCATAACCAGCTGGCTGTAAACTTAAATCTACAACTTGTGTTAAAGCGCCATTGTCAAGTATAAAAGTGGCGGTTGTAGTAGTAGCTGTTTTTTTGTATTTCACCAACATGGTGTGCCAAGCACTTGCTGTAGTAGTAACTACTTTTGCACCGTTTGTGGTCAATGAAGTAGCTTCACCTGTAAAACGTAGTTGAGTACCCAAACTACCTTCTTTTAAAATTTGAATTCTGTTGGGTGTTGTACCTAATTGTACTTGAAAACCGATAGAAGAAGAGAAAAATTCAAATTGTACAGCAACAGAGTCAGATACAAAAGTGGCTGCTGGAAGGATAGATTTACGACCAGCGTTGCTACTTGATACAGCACCACCGATTAAGTTGATCGCATTGTTCGCTATTGAAACAGAACCGCCAGAAGCAGATTGTGTCCAGTTTGTTTGAAATGAAAAATCATCAGTATAGATGGTTTCGGCATTTGATTTTGTAAGCATTACAGTAAGAAGCATTACAGTTGAGAGTAGTGTTACTTTCATTTTTGTTAGTTTAGTTTTCATGACTGTTGTTTTTAATTATTAGTTAATGGTTTGATTTGAATCTTAATGCGGCAGGTTATTTACCGTTTGATGTTACAAATGTAAGGTGTTAGGGGAGGTAATTACTTATAAAATTGTACTTATTACAGGTACTTATTGTTTAACTGGAGAATAATAGGGAAAAAGAAAAAAATACGGGTGAAATCAATACGAAAGTAAACAAAAAGGAGCTATTGAAAAAACAAAAGTGTAAATTAATCGGTTAAAATAAATTTCAAACAGATCTTGAGACGGTTCACATTGGGGAATGGCCAGACAATACCCATAAACATCAAAAGAGACGGGGCACGCTGTGACGTGACGGTGAATATCCAGACCACATCCTTAAACAAAAAAAAGAGACGGGGTTGATGTGGCGTGGCGGTGAATATACCGACCAGATACCTAAACATCAAAAGAGACGGGGCACGCCCCGTCTCTACGACAACAATATTGATATCCACAATTATTTGGCACTGACTAATCGTACCTGGCTGTCTTCGACTATCCATTCGCAGGCATCTGAAATTTCTTGGCCATTGATTTTGGATTTTGCAATTACTTTGTTTTTTCCACTCACCAGGTTGATATTTTTCCACACAATGGTTGCGTAATTATCGGGAGATTTTTTGCCATAGCTTTTCCCATTCACAATCAATTCAACTTCGGAGGTATTGGCGAAAACCATTACTGAAGGAGAGGCACTTTTGCGCCAGACGTCCCGCTTATTGCTGAGATATACTGTTTTAACTTTTTTATTCCAATTGGCTTTGTAGAAATAAAACGCGTCCTTCTTTATTTTTCGGTCAAAAGAGACCAAGCCTTTGTCATTGATACCCGGTCTATCCCCCTCGTTGCGGTGTGCAGCGCCAAAGTCGAACAAGTTCCAGATAAATGACCCCCAGACGAACTGACGTTCTGCTATTGCCTTCCAATTTTCCATGTGGAAATAAGTCTGCCAATTTTCGGGATGCCAAGAGCTGTTGGGAACACTCTTGACTAAAGTATCTTGTTGGTGATTGACACTCGATCCGGCACCGTATTCACTGATACCGATGTTGAATTTAGGGTTTTCGGCATGGGTCTTGTCCAACCATTGACCTAAATAATTGGGTTGATTTTCATACCAACCGTCGTAACGATTCCAAGCAATTAAGGTCGAGATTTTATTAATTTCACCCATTATATTACTTGCTGCCGTGGTGATGCGAGTTGAATCCTCGGCGTAAGCGAGTTTATTCAATTCCGTAATGTAGTCGAAAGGATTATCGCCCACTTCCTTCAGCTCATTAAAAAGACCCCAAAAGCAGATGGAGGGATGGTTATAATTTTGACGAATCATCTCTTTCAACTGCTGACGACCGTTCTGTTTAAAGCTTTCCTGATCCACAAACCCTCCGTCAGCGTATCCACCGGGTCCCACGAAAGGGATTTCCGACCAGGTTACAAAACCATTCTTATCGAGCAAATCGAAGAAATAGGGGGCATGTGGATAATGCGAAAGACGGATGGCATTGACACCCATTTCAAGCATAATGGCCACATCTTCATCATGATGACTGTTCAAAAGAGCATTCCCAATTTCCGCCCTGTCTTGGTGGCGACAAATCCCTCTCAGACGCAAGGGTTTCCCGTTCAAAGAAAATCCTTTGTTGTTATCTACTTTAAAATAGCGAAGTCCCAAGGGTTGAATCACCTGATCGAGCAACTGATTACCAGATAGCACATTCACCTCCACCTGATAGATAAATGGATCCTCTTGACCATTCCACAAGTGTGGTTTGTTAATCGTAATGGGTATAGATAATTCGGTTGCATTGATGGCAGGAGTTAAATTAATTGTTCTGCGTTCCTGCACAATCGTCTGCTCATCCGCTTTTACTTTCAATTCCACTTCAATCTGTTTAACACCTAAAAAAGTATTGGAAATCAAAACCCGTGTCTGCACTTTTGCCAATTGATCGGTTACACTCGACTGTTTGAGATAAACACCGGGTGAAGCTAAATCCAAAGGAGAAATACAAACCTGATCGGTAAGCATCAGATATACATCACGATAGATACCACCATAGAAGTTAAAATCTCCTAACAATGGCATAACATCGAGCTGTTCGGCGTTATTTACACGCACCTGTAAGTTATTGTTTTCACCATAATTCAATCTTCCCGACAGTTCAAAAACGAAAGCGGTATATCCACCACGGTGCTCTCCCAGATGTTTTCCATTGAGAAAAACATTGGCGATCGTATTTACTCCCTCGAAACGAATAAAAACACGTTTCCCTTTCCACTCTTTGGGTACAAAAAAGGTCTTATCGTAATTTCCAATTCCCCTTTTGTAATCAAGTTTGCCCGACAAGGCATCCTGTGCATTCCAAGTGTGAGGTAAATTTACCTTCACCCCCACTTTTTGGGCTACATTGTGTGAAAACCTAAAACTCCAATCTTCGTTAAATCGTATCATAGTTCGCTCTGCATACAGCTGTGTAGTGGCCAGCAGAAAAAGAAGGTAGATAAATGGCTTTTTCATAATTATTAATGTGCTAATGTGTAAATATGCCAATGTACCAATATTGGAATTGGGTAATCATTGAAAAGTGGAATACCAAATACTAATTCTAACCAATCAATTCTGAGTCCACGCCGAAAAGTATTTTTGAACGCAAAGAAGCAAAGGTGATAAGACGCAAAGAAATTCATGAACTGTATATTATATCATTGCGTCTTAAAAACTTAGCGTTCTTGGCGTTCAGAGATATTAATTGATTTATCAGAGCAGTCTCAATTATTTAATAATCTGCATTTTGGACTAAATTTGGATTCAGGTCAATTTCAGTTTGAGGAATGGGGAGCCAAATTTTAGAATAGGTCCAGTTGTCTTTCAATGCTTTGATGCCGGACTGTACATCTGCACTTCCTTCTACAGGTAAATTCTGAATAACTTGTGTTGTTTTGTCAAAACGGATGAGATCAATTCTTCTTTTTGATTCAAAACAGAGTTCACGTCTACGTTCGTCGAGCAGTTCTTGTACAAAATCAGCTTTATTATAAGCAGTATTCAGTGTAAGAACCGTCACCGTTTTAGAGGTTGGATCAACCACCCTTTGTCTTATTTCAGTAAAAATGGCACGCGCCTCCGGTTCCCGATTGGTAAAATAAAGTGCCTCTGCCAATTGCAATTTCACATCCGCCAATCGCATGAGTGGATAATTCAAAGAACAGTCACTGGAAGTGTGGTTGCTAAATGTCCCAGGTACAGCAAGGCGAAACTTACCAGTATACCGAGATGAACCGGCTGTAGCAGATGCATTCGCTGGAACATAATAATCGGCCTTATCAACGGTTTCTTTCAGACTACTAGATGAATAAGCTCCAGTTATACTTTGTTTAAGCCTGATATCACCAGTTGCATACGCTTTATACAAATCAAAGGTTGGCAAATGTCTTCCGTTGCTCCCACCGTATGCAGCAGCACCTTGCGGTGTAAATAGCTCAGTAATCGTTGAGTATCGATCAGAATATCCGTCCGACCATTCGGAAAGGAAAAGGCATTCCTTGTATTGATAAGATTTAGTAGCCTCTCTAAACAGATAAGAATATTCAGCTGTAGAAACTAACACATAAGGACTTTGTGCTACCACATCACCTAAAACAGCCACTGCCTTAACACTCATACTATCGGCATTTACCCACTCAAAACTATTTAACGAACATTTGGGAAGTAACGACACCCCTACGCTGTATCGTTTACAGCTTGCCAGATAGTTATAGACCGTTCCCAGATAGGCGCCCGCAGCCCATTTTCCGGCACCACTTTTATAGGTTGGGGTGGTTTTCAAATTCTGATAGGCATACTCTAAATCACTTACAATCAAACGATATACCGACTGAAGATCTGCCCGTGGTGCCTTCATATCAGGAGTAGATGTTGTCACCAAAGGGACTCCACCAAAGCAGCTAGCCAAATGGTGGTAGTAAAAAGCACGCATAAAACGAGCCTCGCTAACAATGAGCGTTTTGGAACTATCACTAATTGTAGCAGTCTGAATTTTATCAATTACATAATTACAACGAGAGATGCCCACATAATATGCTTGCCAAAAATAACCGAGGTTAACATTGTTTGGTAAATAGGATGCTTTTTCAAAATCACCTGAGGCATAGGTATTTGCTGAAGTGGCCACCACGTTGTCCGAACACCCTTCCAACACATAATATAAACCCCTGGCATAAGTGCCATCGGGCACCCAAGCCCCTCCAGGCAAAGCAGATGTATTGATTGCTTCGTAACATCCGACCAAAGCATTTTTAAATTCAACCTCTGTCTTATAAAAATTATCAGGGGTTGTAAATGAATAGGGGGCTTGATTTAAAAATGCATTGTCCTGACAGGCAGTGAGCAAAACAAGCAAAAACGAGGCGGCGAGGGATTTAAATATATATTTTTTCATGACAGTCTGTTTTTTTCAGTGTTTATAGTATTAAAAAGTAAGGTTAACACCCATGGTAAGTGACTGGGCACGCGGATAAGACAAACGATCGAACCCTGCAAAAAGCGGATTTGCCGAGCGGATATCCGGATCCATTCCACTGTATTTGGTCCAGAGATAAGCATTTTCGACAGAGAGATAACACCTAAAAGAGCTGATGCCAATGGCTTTGAGCGATTTTGCTTTAGGTTTGTATCCCAAAGTAATGTTTTTTAACCGCACATAAGAGGCATCTTCAACATAATAGGAGGAGACAAAATTATTAGAGGCATTGAGCAGAGAGGCATAGGTATTGGAGGGGTTTTCTGGTGTCCAACGGTTATTCCAAAACTCCTGTGTGATGTTATAAGAGTTGGATCCTTTACCTCCAGCTTCCACCATACTATTAAAGGCATTCATAATTTGAGGACCAACTACCCCTTC
>CANFFA010000137.1 GCA_947445425.1 Paludibacteraceae bacterium | reverse complement strand
TTGATTTATTATTAATAATGAACAATTTGTAATTGTCAAGAACTTTAATCTCAGTATCTTACTGTAAAATTTATTTAGTGTTTTAGTTTGAATTTATGAAGTAAAATTCAATGCTATCTCTTTTTATAAAGGAAGACAAAGATACAATTTTTTATTGTATTTTACTGTTTAAGGGCTTTTTAGAGTTAAAAAGTGCAGAATTAATCATAAAATTGTTTGTATTCTTCTCTGTTTTTTCTAATAAAATAGAATCTCCCACTCAGCAGATTTATACTAGAAATTATTTATTATTTCTATTTTTCTCTAAAAACAACAAGATTGAAAGAATTATTTGTTAAATTTGTAAACAAATTGTATTATGAGCTGTTTTGATAAAAAATAATAAAAATGACAACATTAAAAATTGTACAAGAAAAACTTGAAAAAGTTTACGATGATTTAGAGTTTATGCTCAT
The DNA here is from genome assembly GCA_947445425.1 of Paludibacteraceae bacterium. GTDB lineage: Bacteria > Bacteroidota > Bacteroidia > Bacteroidales > Paludibacteraceae > Paludibacter. The sequence continues at coordinate 6,172 of CANFFA010000137.1, read as the reverse complement.
CTGTTTGAAAGAGGTTTTAATTGAGTCAGGTGAGAAAGAATTGGCTGAGGATATACCTTGGATCAGTACTTCAGCACATTTCGAAGAAAATAATTTTAGCGAGAAACACCTTCACTTGTATTCTACTTGCTTTCAGCTCCTTAACATTGTAGAAGTAAATGGTGCTGTGCAGAATCGTCGTAAAATAGAGGATGAAAATTCAGCGCACGAAATTAATGGATTGTGGTCTTATAATTTTGAACTTCTTAAAGAAAAAGGCTTTACAGCAGAAGAAATTGCAGCTAAATTATCTCACATAAATGTAGAACCTGTACTTACTGCACATCCTACCGAGGCCAAACGGACGGTGATGTTGGCGCATTTGCGTGAACTGTATCTTTTGGTGGTCAAGAGGGAGAATAAGATGTATAGCCATTTGGAGCAGATTCAGAACAGAAAAAGTATAAAAATAATATTACACAGAATTTGGCGTACTTCAGAAATATATACAGAAAAACCCGATGTTAGTACTGAATTAGAGAGTATTACGCACTATTTGACCCAGGTATTTCCGGAAGTTGTTAAACTTCACGACAGAAGACTCATTCAGTCATGGGAAAAAGCAGGATTTGATCAAAAACTTTTAAGAAGTGCTGATCGCTTTCCGAAGATTAGTTTCGGTAATTGGGTAGGTGGTGACAGAGACGGACATCCTTTGGTTACAGCGGAAGTGACCCGCCTGACGCTCCTCAAATTACGAATAAAGGCTTGTCAAGTAATTAAATCGGAACTTATTGGTTTACAGCAAAATCTTAGCTTTAACCTCACTGTCAATCAACTACAGCCTGAATTTCAGAAACGTTATGCTCACTTATATCATGAAATAAAATTGAGCAAGGATGGGTTTAAAATTGAATTTAAAGCTGAGACTTTTAAGCAATTTATGGAGTTTTTGATTATGAAAATTCCTACTGCTGATGTACGTGGTAAATTAGTGGAAGATGAATTAAGTTATAATTTAGTAGCAGAATTAGTTGATGATTTATACTTGCTTAAAAATGCTCTGATTGGTTTCGGTGCTTCCGAAATTGCGTATACAGATATGGTTGAAACCATTCGTATCGTAACAACCTTTGGATTTCATTTAGCAAAATTGGATATTAGACAAAATAGCCAATTTAATGAAAAAGCATTGTCTCAACTGATGAAGAGTGCACAATTGGATGGTGAATGGTTTTTGACATTGGATTTAGCACAAAGAATTGAGTTTATCAATAATGAACTCCAATCTAGCCGTCCATTTAGTTTGCCAACGATGGCACTTGGCAATGAAGCGACAGCAGCAATCGGTTCATACAGTGTAATCTATAATCATATTCGTAATTATGGATATGATGGGATTGGTTCTTTAATTGTGAGCATGACGCGTAATGTATCTGATCTGTTGGTGGTTTATTTATTAGAAAGAGAAGCTGGTTTAATGGTCAATACCCCTGAAGGTTTGGCTTCTCAAGTTGCTTTAGTGCCATTATTTGAAACCATAGAGGATTTGATAAAAAGTCCAGAAATTCTTGATCAGTTTTTGTCTCATCCTGTTACCAAACGTAGTTTGAAGTGGCAACAGGATCAACAAAAATCAGAGATGATGATACAACAGGTGATGATTGGCTATAGTGATAGTAATAAGGATGGCGGTATTTTTGCTAGTCAATGGTCATTACACGAAGCACAAACAAATTTAGTAGAAGTTGGTAAAAAGCACAATGTGAAAATCCGTTTTTTTCATGGTAAAGGTGGTTCAATCAGTCGCGGTGCTGGTCCAACACATTGGTTTTTAAAAGCATTGCCTGCAGGCTCTCTGAATGGTGATTTGCGATTGACAGAGCAAGGGGAGACCATTGAGAGAAAGTATGCAAATAAAAATAACGCACTATATAATATTGAATTATTGACAGCAGGCACACTTGCTGCATCACTACTTCCAAAAACGGAGGAGCTGAACTTGCATAAACTTTCTGCTGAGTTGACTTATTTGGCCAATAAAAGTATGCAGGTTTATAAGGAATTAACACAACAACCTGGTTTTATTCAGTTTTATGAAAAAGCGACCCCAATCGATGCCATAGAACAGAGTAAAATCGGAAGTCGCCCTTCGCGTAGAACAGGAACAAGGAGTCTTGCAGATTTAAGAGCAATTCCTTGGGTATTTAGTTGGAGTCAATGTAGGTTTAATATTACAAGTTGGTATGGTGTCGGTAGCACTTTGCAAGAAATGTTTGAAAATGAGCCTGAACAATTTGAACAATTAAGAAAATCTGTTCACACCGATCCATTTATTAGATATGTTTTGACAAATGTTGATTCAAGTATTGCCTCTTCGGACGAAACGATTTTTAGAAAATATGCTACTTTAGCTGCCGGTGTGCCTGAAAGTGAACTTATTATGGATAAATTGTCGTCAGAACTTGCCCGTACCAAACGGATGATTGATGTACTTTTGGCAACACCTTTGATAAAAAGAAGGGAAAATCATTATTATTCAACACTTTTGCGTTCTGAGGCCATGAAACCACTTCATGAACATCAAGTTTTACTACTGGCCAAGTGGCGCGGGTATTTGGCAAGTGAAAATGCTGTTGAAGCAGATAAAGTTCTTATTGAATTATTAAGATGTATTAATTCTATAGCGGGTGCAATTGGATTTACAGGTTGATGATGAATGATATTTTCAGATAAAATGCAATGATAATAAACTAAGTTTGTTGTAAATCAAATGCTTAGACTGTAAATTAAGAAAACCTCTCCGAAAACTGGAGAGGTTTTTTTTGTGCCTGTAATTCTAAAATACTACTCTGATGTATTGGCTTATGGTGGTGGTTTTCAATCGTAGAATTATATTCATCATTGATCAATACCTACATCTTTAGGCTGAATAAATTCCGCCTTTAGCCCCTTGTCCCCTTTTTTTATTCAGCCTACTTTTGCAATGATAAAAAAACATTTGGCTATCCTCAATGAATCGTTGGATTGTTCTGTTTCTAATCAAACAGAATTGGTACTATTATATTCCCCACAGAGTTAATTTGCGTTTGCTTTCTAGGGAATCCCATATTTGCGAAGCAAATACGCAGATTAATGGTCAATTAACAATAATCAATTTAGTCACGCGGAAAGTATAATAATAAGAATGGATCAACTACTAGAAAACAAAGGTGGAGGCGAATTAAATGAAGTACTGTTACGTTCTTTGCCTTATCCAGCAATGTATGTCCGCGCTAAGGATCGAGAGATTTTAGCATATAATAGACAAGCTCAAGCACTTGGTGCCAAGGTAGGTGATCCTTGTTGGAAAGTATTTGGAAAATTTAATTTTTTTGACCAAAACGATACGATTGGCAATGACAATAGTAAACATGCTATCACTTGTTCCTCTTGTTTGGGAGATAAGTGTATGGTTGAGTCTTTAAAACAGAGTGTTACTAATTATTCTATTTTTGGTTCTGTGTGGGATGTGCATTGGATGAAAATAAGTGAGGATATTTTTCTTCACTATATTATTGATGTTTCAGAGCGTGCCAATGCGGAACAGTTGATTCGTGAAAGTGACGAGAAATATCGTTTCCTTTTTACGCATAATGCTCAGCCAATGTGGATTTTAGATCTTGACAGCCTTCGATTTATAGAGGTAAATGATGCTGCGATTATCCATTATGGTTATTCTAAAGCTGAATTTGAGTCTATGACTTTATCAGATATTCAGTTACCTGATGATCTACCGATACTAAAAAAAACCATTGTCTCGTCTAAAAAGAAAATGGGAACCACGCCTTTAATTCGTCAAAAAAAGAAAAATGGCGATATTATTTATGTTAATATGGTCTATAATGCCATGGACTTCAATGGGAAACGAGCCAGGCATGTTTTAATAAATGATGTGACTGATCGTAAATTAGCAGAGCAGGCATTGATTGATAGTGAGCTTTTATTTTCAGAAATGGCTGAAAATACGCCAGGTGTTATTTTTCAACTCTATATTCGTGATGATGGCAAAAGGGGGATGCATTTTGTAAGTCCAAGAATACAAGATATTTTTGGGGTCACAGCTGAAGCGCTCGCAAAGTCTTGGTGGACAGGTGAGTTTAGTCACCCCGATGATCTGGTTGACTTCCTGAAACACCTTAATGCTGCTATAGACTATAGAAAAGAATTTAACTATGAAGGGAGAGCCCTTTGCCCCATAGGTGAAGTGTGGATTCAAATCATTGCTAGGCCAATTTTAAAGGAAGATGAATTGTTGTTTAACGGCATCATCATGGATATTAGCAAAAGGAAAAAGACCGAGGAAGCATTACGCGAAAGTGAACTGTTTTTAAAACGTACCCAAGAGATTGCCCAATTGGGTACGTATACAATGAATATTGTAAGTGGTAAATGGACCTGCTCTGAAGTCCAAAATCGTATTTTGGGAATTGATGCCGAATATGAAAAGAATTTTGACAGTTGGATTTCACTTTTGCATCCTCAATGGAAACAAGAAATTACTACCTATTTTCAACATGAAGTTTTGGATAAAAAATCCAATTTTGATAAGGAGTATAAAATTATAAGGCAGAATGATCAGATTGAGCGTTGGTTACATGGTCTTGGTAATGTTGAGTATAATGCCAATAATGAGCCGATTAGAATGGTGGGTACTGTCGTAGACATTACACAGCGTAAACAACTCTATGAGGAACATAAATTTCTATTAGCTTCTGTAGAGAATACCAATAATATAGTGACTGTAAAAGATTTAGATTTGAAAGTGGTAGCAGCAAATCCCGCATTTCTAAAACTGATGGGTTATGCTTCGCTTGGGGATGTAATTGGTAAAACGGATGCTGAGATTTTTAGTTTTTATACCGATAAGAGTCTTATTCAAAATTATATGGCTGATGAACGAAAGGCTCAGACTTTAAAGCAGGGTGCTTATGTTCTTAGGGAAGAGCCAATTATAAGTCTTTCTGGTGAAGAAAGTACGATTATCACAAAGAAATATCCAATCTTTGATCATGATGGTAATTTGTTTTGTACGGGTAGTGTCTCAATAGATATTACGGATAGAAAGAGGAATGAACAGGAAATTTTAAAACTAAATCAAACACTTGAACATCGGGTAATTGAACGAACGGCTCAATTGGAAGAGATGAATCGAGAGCTGGAATCTTTCTCTTATTCTGTTTCACATGATTTACGCGCACCCCTTCGACACATTAGTGGGTTTTCAGATCTGTTAGCTAACGCAACCCAAGGTTTGCTATCTGATAAGGCCAAACGATACCTGGATACCATTAACAATTCTGCCAGAAATATGGGACAATTAATTGACGAATTATTGGATTTCTCTCGAACTGGACGTGTTCAATTGAATAGAACGAGTTTGAATATGAATAAGTTGGCTGACGATACCCGATTATTACTTGAACCATCTATAGGAGTTAGAACGATACAGTGGAAAATATCCGACTTGCCGACCGTTTCTGCTGATTTGAACTTGTTGCGATTGGTTTGGATGAACTTGATTGAAAATGCATTGAAATACAGCAGTAAACGTGAGGAGTCGATTGTGAGAATTCAAAGTAATGAAAACGATGATGAATATATTTTTAGTGTAAATGACAATGGAGTGGGTTTTGATATGAAGTATGTCCATAAGTTATTTGGTGTATTTCAACGACTACACACCCTGGCTGAATTTGATGGAACAGGCATTGGACTTGCCAATGTGCGACGAATTATAACCAAACATGGTGGTCGTGTCTGGGCAGAAGCAGAATTAGATAAAGGGGCCACTTTTTACTTTACTATCCCTAAAGTATTGATTAGTGTTTAGTAATCAAAGGCATCACTAAACACTAATCACTAAACTAAACACTGATATGAAAAATTTAAGATCCATACTTTTGGCAGAAGATAATCCAAATGACATTGAATTGATTTTGGATGCACTTTTAAATAAGAAAATAGTTAACCGAGTTGCAGTAGTGAATGATGGGGTAGAGGTGTTGGAATACCTTCGCTACGAAGGGAAATATAAAATGCGTGGTAAAGAAGACCCTGCTGTTATTCTTTTGGACATTAAAATGCCGCGCTTGAATGGTATTGAGGTGCTCCGTGAAATTAGAAATGATTTAGCTTTTAAATCCATACCTGT
>CANFFA010000136.1 GCA_947445425.1 Paludibacteraceae bacterium | reverse complement strand
TTTCTCGTTTGGATTTACTTCTACAAACTCAACATTACTTACAATCCATGGACGACTAAGCCCTAATGCTATCGAAAATATCTCAGTACTATTCATACTACAAAGATATTCCTTTTTTCAATTACCCACCCTAAACGTTATAGAGCCATAAAAAATCATTCATTTTTTTTATACTGTTAAATATAACATACTTTATCATTAATCATAATTTTTCAACACTAAGGGCTTGCCGTTAATTTCAAAGTGTAAATATCGAGATTGATGCAGCCGCTATATTCAAAATATCAAATTATGCAAGCTAAAGAAAAGAATAAAGAACAAGATCTAAATGCAAGCAACTTGAAAATGTGAAGTAAAATAGGGAATAAATCAAGTAAAAAGTCTATCTTTACATCCGAATACTCTATATAGAAATCCCTACGCAATCGCATGAAAAAACTTTTGATTATCAGCTTGTTATTATTAATTAGCACGACTTTTTTTGTACTCAATGCACAGAAACTATCCATCGAAACAGGATATTCCAATCCTGTCCGTTACGGCTCTAACTTCAGCTCTACTTACCTCAATGGTAATCAATTGGGACTAATTGCAAATCAAGATTTAAAATACAATTTTGGATTATTGACTGGATTCACCTATACCATAGCTTATGGAGGTAATAATCAATTATACCCATCAGCAACGGTAAATTATTATCACATGGCATTGTTTGCAGATGTGCCCCTTCAAATCATCTATTCACTACCCGTCTCCGACTCATTTAAATTCTTTACATTTGCTGGACCCAAACTGAATATTGGATTATTGCAAAAGCAAATTATTAATTCTAACTATGCTGGTGTACCATCTGCTGATCGATACTTATACAGTTCCAACATTTTAAAAAATTTAAACTATCAATTGGGTATTGGTGGTGGAATGCAATGGAACCAATTTATACTTAAAGGTGGATATGATTACGGTCTCAACAACTTAAATAAACTAAATACTGGAAATCTCTATCAAAACAGTTGGTATTTAACTTTTGCATATGAATTTGCCTCCTTGGGACTTTTCACAAAATCTGTTAAGTCCGAAACGAAAGTAATCAGTAAGTAATGGAAGTGGGAAATCACTTACCATACATCACCTATCACTTAAAAAAAGATGCTTTACTCCCTCTTCCTCAAAAACCCCATCATTTGTACCGATAGTCGCACTTGTCCTACCGGATCAATTTTCTTTGCACTAAAAGGTGATAATTTTAATGCCAATGCTTTTGCACTTTCTGCCCTTCAAAAAGGTTGTGCTTATGCAGTGGTAGATGAGGCGGAATACGCTATCGATGATCGGTTTATATTGGTGGACAATGTATTGGAGAGCTTACAGCAATTGGCCAGATATCACCGACAACAATTGGGTACTCCGATTATCGGAATAACTGGCACCAATGGCAAAACAACAACAAAAGAGTTGATTGCTGCAGCTTTAAAACAAAAATTTGACTTACTATATACGCAAGGTAATCTAAATAATCACATAGGTGTTCCGCTTACATTGTTAAAGTTAAAACACCACCACGAAATCGCAATTATCGAAATGGGCGCCAATCATCCAGGTGATATTAAATTATTAGCCGAAATTGCGTGCCCAGATTATGGAATAATTACCAATGTTGGTAAAGCGCACCTCGAAGGATTTGGTTCTTTTGAAGGGGTAATGAAAACAAAAGCAGAGCTGTATGATTATATAGCAAGCGATGGCAAACTAATTTTCATCAACAAGGCCAATCCTTGGTTGGCGGAAATGGCAGCTGGATCGAAATTAACCGACAGTGCAAAAAGATGCGAGTACAGCTTAGAAGAGAATGATCATACGCTATTGAATTACGGCATAACTACTGGATGCTCTCCTTTTCTATCAATGAAGTGTAAAGATAACAGCAATACTTTTTACGATATAAATACTCAATTAGTAGGAGCTTACAATGCTGAGAATGTACTTGCGGCAGTAGCAATTGCCAACTATTTTGGCGTTGAAGCAGAAAAAATAAAGCAAGGATTGGAAACTTACACACCACAAAATAATCGTTCGCAACTAACAGTTACAGAACACAATAAATTGATTGTGGATGCATACAATGCCAACCCGACCAGTATGCAGGCGGCCATACAGAACTTTGCTCAAATGGAGGTGGAAAATAAAATCTTAATTCTTGGCGACATGCTGGAGTTAGGAGAACAAAGCGATTTTGAACACTTGCAAATAGTGGAGTTATTAGAGCAAAAGAATTTGAATACGGTTTATCTTGTAGGTAAAGAATTTTCAAAAACAAATTCAAAATTTGAGCACTTACCTACTGTAAATGAGCTAATTGAATTAATAAAAAAAGACAAATTGCAAGACAGTATTATTTTAATCAAAGGGTCAAGAGGCATTCAATTAGAAAAGATTATCCCATTTTTGTAATTAATTTACGACTTTATTGTAAATGCTTGTTGCCATAAGTATCGGAATCAGAACTAAAACAATAAAACAAAGCACTCTTTAATTATGAATTATTAATTCTAAATTATTAATTATTTAAAATGGAAGCCCATAAACGAAACAACCTCATTATCATTGGAATTGCCACACTTATTATTGGTATATTAGCCTATTCAGTCTATTACTTTTTCCGTAAAACGAAAGAACAAGAAGCCGAGATGGTGGAGGTAGTGGAGATGATGAACTTCGAGAAAAAACAAGTTGAAAAAGAATTTGCGGATCTAACTGTAGAATTTGATGGCTATACTGCCAATATCAAAAATGATTCATTGGTACAAAAGCTTCAGAATGAGAAGATGAAGGTGAAGCAATTATTGGATGAATTAAAGGTGACCAAATCAACAAATGCAAAACGCATTTCGGAACTGAAAGCCGAATTGGCAGGAGTACGTCGAATTATGATTCAGTATGTCAATCAGATTGATTCACTGAATTCTGCCAACAAAGTTTTGGTGCATCAAAATGTCGAAGTGACAAAAAAATACCATGCTGTTTCTGAAACTGCAGCGCAACTCTCGAAGGAAAAGGAGACCCTTAATCAAGTTGTTTCACGTGCTGCTATCTTGGAAGTGACCCACTTTAGCTTCGTTCCATTGAACAGTAAAAACAAAAAAGTGGGTTGGTTTACTCAAATGGCAAACATGCAATTTAACTACACTATCACCAAAAACGTAACGGCTCAACCCGGTGAAAAGACTATGTATCTGCGGATTACTCGTCCAGACGATGAGGTGCTTTGTAAAAATAAAAATAACGTATTCCAATACGAAAACAAGAAAATCGTGTACTCCGTATCTAAAACTTTTGAGTATACCGGAGAATCCATTGTAGACGCAATGTATTGGAAAGTAGAAGAAATTATCCCTAAAGGAAACTACAGAGCAGAGTTCTTTGCCGATGGAAATCGGATTGGAAGCTTCTCTTTCACCGTAGAAAAATGAAATATAACGATTAGTGTTTAATGATTAACGGTTAGTGATAGGCGTTTTCAAAATCATTAAACCTTAATCACTAAACACTAAACATTAATCACTCTCATGAAACAAAATTTAATATTGCTGGCAATTATTTTTGTTATTGGTCTATCTGCCTGTACTGAAGATAAATCTATGGATTGGAAAATCATTAATGACCATTGGGCAGCAGTACACGCAGCTGATTCTGGATTTGTAAAAACAGCTTCAGGATTACAATACAAAGTCAACTTCCCAGCATGGCAATACGACCCAAAGCCTAATGTAAATAGCTATGTAAAGGTAAATTACAAAGGAAAGTTGGTTGATGGAACTGTTTTTGAAACTAATTCAGGAGCCTGGATTTCACTTGCAACTGCCGTTTCAGGTTGGAAAGAAGGGATTACTAAAATGCATTTGGGGTCAAAATATGTCTTTTATATACCGAGTGCACTGGGGTATGGAACTTCTACTACCAATAGTGCTATTCCAGCAAATTCTATATTAATTTTCGAAGTCGAATTATTAGAAATTTCAAACTAAACAGTTATCATCTTTACTGATAATTCAAAAATTGAAAGTTAGAAAAGAAACTATTAAAAATCAATGACAGACATATTGTCAATTATTTTATTAGCACATTATTTCCCAATGAGAAAAACAATATTCATACTTGTCTGCTTCATCACAACTTTTGCTATCTCTGCAGAATATACGGTGCAAAGCATTCCCAATCCCATTACACCCAATGCCCATGCATATGTAAGTAATCCTGATGGTATTTTATGTGGAGAGACAGTTCAAGAGATGAACGTTTTAATTGATTCCCTGAAATTGCAAACTGGTGCCGAAGTAGCTGTGGTTGCAGTAAATTCAATTGGATCGGCTGATATCAATAATTTTGCTACCGAACTTTTTTCAACCTGGAAAATTGGTAAAGCCAAACAGGACAATGGTCTTTTGATACTTTTCGTAATGGACCAAAGAAAGGTTAAATTCGAAACGGGTTACGGTTTGGAAGGCGTATTGCCTGATGCCATCTGTAAACGAATTCAGATGAGAGCCATGATTCCAGCATTTAAAAAGGGTAATTATGATGCGGGGATGTTTGCAGGTCTACAATTGGCAGCATTGGCCATACTCAAAGAACCTGTTGCTGAAGTGAAAGCAAAACCCATTGCTTGGAGTGAAATACTTCCTTATGCAATAGGACTTTATATCTTATTAATACTTATCACCTGCATTTGGATGGCCAATTCAATTGCTGAGATTATAAAAAACAGTAAACTGAACTCCAATCTAGCACGCTACAAAGCTATTAAAAGTGAACGTTCAGGAATGATTAGTTTGGTTGGAGTGATGTTGCCAATTGTAGCAGCAGTAGTCATCCTCTTTTTCTCAAATCCTATCTTTCTTTTATTGGTCTTGCCTATACCTTTCACAACCATCCCTGCAAACCTTTACGGACGTTTACTTATGCTAAAAGTGAGACGCGAACCCATAGCCTGTAATGTTTGTGATGGAAAGATGCACATCCTTTCTGAAAAAAAGGAGGATAAGTATTTAAAATTAGCCCAACAGTTTGAGGAAAAATTACATGCAGTGGATTATGACGTTTTTGTATGTGACAAATGTGCCAATGAAGCGATTTTTTCATTGGATAAGCCTAGTGCATACTCAGATTGTCCTAAATGTGGAACAAAAGCATTTATACAAATAGAGAAACGAACACTCATTGCACCAACTTATGTAAGTCCAGGAACACAAAGGACTACTTGTCGCTGTAAGTTCTGTGGTTATGAAGAAAATCACAAAAATAATATCCCCCGTCTGAATCGTTCCGAAGGCGCCTTATTGGGTGGTGCAGTGGTTGGAGGACTATTCAGCGGAGGAGGTGGATTCGGTGGTGGTGAAAGCAGCAGTGGGGGCAGTTTTGGGGGCGGAATGTCCGGCGGTGGTGGTTCTAGCAGTGATTGGTGATAAATCTTACAATTATGTGCAAGTCAGTAACAATTACTACAATATAATAAGTCTATAATCGTTTATCATAAACAAGTTGACACATTTACTTGTTATTTATTTACGACAACAATTTTAATTAAAATTCAACAAAGAAACAAACAAGCAATGAAAAAGAGCACAATTATTTTAATTTCAGTTGCTGCAGTTATTGCAGTAATCATTATGTGGGGTGTTAGTGGTTATAATGGCCTTGTAACTGCACAAGAAGAGGTAAACAGTCAATGGTCCAATGTAGAGAGTCAGTACCAGAGAAGGGCTGATTTGATTCCTAATTTGGTCTCTACGGTGAAAGGATATGCTACACACGAAAGTTCTACGCTTGAAGGTGTAGTTGCTGCTCGTGCAAAAGCAACACAAATTTCTGTAAATGCAGAATCACTTACGCCTGAAAAATTACAACAATACCAAGCAGCACAAGGTCAAGTGAGCTCTGCATTGGGTAAGTTACTTATGATCAGTGAGAATTACCCTGATTTAAAAGCAAATCAAAACTTCCTTGAATTGCAAGCACAGTTGGAAGGAACCGAAAATCGCATTGCAGTGGAACGTGGTCGCTTTAACGAAATGGCAAAAGAGTACAATTTGACCATCAGACGCTTCCCAAGATCTATTCTTGCCGGAATCTTTGATTTTGGCAAAAAACCATATTTCGAAGCTGAAAAAGCAAGTGCTGCTGCACCAAAAGTTCAGTTCTAATTTTACAATAATACCTCCATTAAAACAGATAAGCACCTAGTTGTTTAACTGTTTTAATGGAGGTATTATTATTTCAATCGGTTTAGTATAGCCCATTTCCTATATGAAACAAGCTAAAATCAAAAACTACTTTATATTTTTCTTATTGGTCTATTTGCCATTGAGTTGTGAAGATCATGTGACCTCCTCCATACCTGAATATCCTGTATTTTTAGATTTAAATCTAGCCACAACCTACCCAACTTTTAGGAACAGCACCAACCAAACTCTAGTCTTTAAAACAAGGGATAATTTACCTGAAGTCAGTAGAATCGGCTATGGTGGCCTATTGATTTGCACTGACTATGTTGGCGACTACTATGCCTATGATCTTTGTTGTCCCTATGAATTAAAAGCAAATATACGAGTACATCCAGATGGAGTTGGTCAAGCAATTTGTGATAGTTGTA
>CANFFA010000135.1 GCA_947445425.1 Paludibacteraceae bacterium | reverse complement strand
ACTTCAAAAAATTCAAGATTCAGAGAAGGAGCGTAAAGCGATTGCTGGCGTTACAAAATTAGCAAGAGAGCGAGCGAAAAAGGTAAATTTACACAATAAGAAATTGCGTGACTGTAGGATTCATTACAATGATTCAAAGGGGAATACAGAAAATGCAAGTATCTTTATTACAGAAGGTGATTCTGCAAGTGGATCGATTACAAAAAGTCGGGATGTAAATACCCAAGCGGTCTTTAGTCTAAAAGGAAAACCCCTGAACAGTTATGGATTGACTAAGAAGGTTGTGTATGAAAATGAAGAGTTTAATCTTTTACAAGCAGCCTTGAATATTGAAGATGGAATAGAAGGATTACGTTATAATAAAGTGATTGTGGCTACGGATGCTGATGTTGACGGTATGCACATTCGCTTGCTCTTGATAACATTTTTCTTACAATTTTTCCCAGATTTAATTAAAAAAGGCCACGTTTATATTCTTCAAACACCACTTTTCAGAGTACGGAATAAAAAGGAAACTGTATATTGTTATTCTGACGAGGAAAGATTGAATGCTTTGTCACGTTTGGGAACCAATCCTGAGATTACCCGATTCAAGGGTTTAGGTGAAATCTCGCCTGATGAATTTAAACACTTTATTGGCAAGGACATGCGTATGGATCAAGTAACACTCAAAAAAGAAGATGCAGTATCAGACTTACTTTCTTTTTATATGGGGAAAAACACACCCGAAAGACAAAATTTCATCATAGATAATTTAGTCGTTGAAGAAGAAATTTAGTTAATCTTCAATAGTTTAAAGTCAATTGATATACAACTAACAAGTGACGGAATTAGGCAACTATAGTTGATAAAACAGTACATTTAATATTAAAATGATTAATTATTATACGGATTTATCAGATAAAACGACTCAGTTTGAGGAAGTCAAATCTATAGCTGAACAGGATGTCTATTTTATGCAACAAGCACTGCTGGAAGCAAAGAAAGCCGAAGCACGAGATGAAGTTCCAATTGGTTCGGTTGTGGTTTGTCAAGGTCGTATCATTGCGCGAGGTCACAACCTTACAGAAACTTTAACGGATGTAACAGCACATGCCGAAATGCAGGCCATTACAGCAGCAGCGGGTTTTCTGGGTGGAAAGTACTTGATTGACTGTACACTCTATGTTACTATGGAACCCTGTGTAATGTGTGCTGGAGCATTGGGATGGGCTCAGATCAGTAGAATAGTCTTTGGCGCCTCTGACGAGAAACGAGGATTTAAGCGATTTGCTCCCTCCGCCCTTCATCCCAAAACAGTGGTACAATTTGGAGTATTAGAATTAGAATGCGGCAGTATAGTGAAGGATTTTTTTAAGAAGAAAAGATAAATAGCGATCAATTATCAGAAAACGAAATTATGGCTAGATTTATAAAAAAGAAAAAAGAGCACATTGGTCTGTCACCTTATGCTATGGTGTTTAGGGGTAAAAAGAAAACAGAAACCACACTTTTGCATGCTATGAACTTTAGTATGGAGGAGCTAGAAGAGTTTGATCTTGATACCCAGGCTGAACTCATTGCACTCAAAAAATCAACCAAACTGAGTTGGATTAACATGGACGGCTTGGATAACATTCATTTGATGGAAACCTTGTCTAAAGTATTTAAATTAGACAATCTTATTCTTTCAGATGTTATGAATCCAGCCATACGTCCTAAGGTACAAGAGTTTGAAAACGGTCTTTTTATTACCATTAAAATATTGCAATACAATGAGAAAAATGATCATTTGATAATTGAAAATCTTAGTTTAATTGCAACAACCAATACACTAATCTCATTCCAAGAACAAGCAAGTTTGGTTTTTGAAACCATCCGTGAACGGATACGGAAACATAAAAATAAAATTCGAGTTTCAGGTTCTGATTATTTACTCTTTGCATTATTGGATGTTGTAGTTGATAATTACATCTATATTATTGGCCTCTTGGGTGAAAAGATTGAAGCACTAGAAGAGCAGATGATTTCAGACCCAAACAAAGGGCTGTTAGAGAAAATCAATAGCTATAAATTAGAGCTGAATTATATAAGAAAACACATCAAACCAGCCAAAGAGATGATCGTTAATTTGGCCAAAATCACATCCGAATATATACAAGATGAGAATCGGATTCATTTCAAAGAGTTGCAGGACAATATCAATGAAGCTAGCGAATTATCTGACAGTTACTACGAAATTCTGTACGACATGCTTACCATTTATCACTCTTCAATGAGCACCAAGCTGAATGAAATCATGCGGGTGCTCACCATTATTTCAGTTATCTTTATTCCAATTACTTTTATTGTGGGGGTGTACGGTACAAACTTCACTTATTTACCAGAAAAAGATTTTCGTTATGGCTATTTTGTAATGTGGGGGGTAATGATTCTAATTTCAGTGGGTATGATACTATATTTCAAGAAAAAAAAGTGGTTTTGAATTACCCACCCATCACCAACTGATCAACCAATCCTCTCTAATTGAACAATTTTTCAAATTCATTGTTTAAATGCAAAATGATTCAACAACAATCTATTTAGTTGTATTTTGCATAAAAGATTCAACAATTAGATTGAAATTGATGCCAAAATGGCAATAACAGCAACATAATGTTGCAATAGCAAATTAAAAGTTACAGAAGAGAGAGAAATTTTCAGTACTTGGTTTGCTTCTCTAATATTATATAACTATCTGATTTACTAGTAATTTAATAGTAAATAATAAGTATTAATTAAATTTTATCTTCATTTATGGGATTAACAAATGGATTGGCTGAAGTTGGCATGATTGGCTTGGCTGTAATGGGTGAGAACTTGGCTTTGAATATGGAGCGCAATGGTTTTAAAGTGTCTATATGGAATTATGAGCCAGAAGTAGTTGGGAAGTTTATGGAAGGAAGAGGAAAGAATAAAAACTTTATCCCGACTTCTAATTTGGCAGAATTTGTAAAATCATTGTCACGTCCACGTAAAATGATGATGATGATTCGTGCAGGAAAGCCAGTAGATGCAGTAATTGATCAGTTGATACCCTTGTTGGATGCGGGAGATGTAGTAATTGATGGTGGAAATTCAAATTATTTCGATAGTAACCGTCGCTTTGAAACCTTAAAAGAAAAAGGGATACATTTTGTTGGCTCTGGTGTTTCAGGAGGAGAAGAAGGTGCATTGAATGGTCCTTCATTAATGCCAGGTGGTGCTCCAGAAGCATGGCCTGAAATTAAGCCTATTTTTCAAGCCATCGCTGCTAAATTAGAAGATGGCACGCCATGTTGTGATTGGGTTGGAGATGCAGGTGCTGGACATTTTGTAAAAATGATACACAATGGTATTGAATATGGTGATATGCAGTTAATTTGTGAGGCTTATCATTTGTTACGTGAAGTAGGTGGTTTAAGCACTGAAGAATTACATGAAGTTTTTACAGAATGGAATAAAGGTGATTTAAATAGCTATTTAGTAGAGATAACTGCCAACATATTCAAGGTTAAAGATACAGATGGTGCACCCATTGTGAATAAGATATTGGACAAAGCAGGTCAAAAAGGGACAGGAAAATGGACTGTAAATACAGCACTTGACTTAGGAAATCCATTAACGCTCATTAGTGAATCTGTATTTGCTAGATCACTTTCAGCACTTAAGGATGAGCGTATTGCAGCTTCAAAGTTGTTGAAAGGACCGGCACAATTAGCAGCTGTAGACAAATCTGTGTTAATTAAAAATGTTAAAGATGCCTTGTATGCTGCAAAGATTATCTCTTATGCACAAGGTTTTTCTCTGTTCAAAGAGGCTTCTAAAGAGTTTGGGTGGTCGTTAAATTATGGTGGAATTGCGATGATTTGGCGTGGAGGATGTATTATACGTTCTGCCTTTTTGGGAAAAATTAACGATGCCTTTGTAAATAACCATGCACTTCAAAACTTATTGTTAGATCCATTTTTTAATGATAAAATAAATGCATCACAAGCTGGTTGGCGTGCGGTGGTTTCTACTGCTGTTTTGAACGGAATTCCAACTCCAGCAATATCCTCTGCTTTAGCTTATTATGACGGCTACCGAACAGAAAATCTACCTGCAAATTTACTACAAGCCCAACGTGATTATTTTGGAGCACATACTTATGAGCGTGTTGATAAAGCCCGTGGTGAATTTTTCCATACCAAATGGACAGAATCTGGTGGAAATACAGCTTCAACAACATATAGTATTTAATTCTAATTTAATTTTCGTAGAATATGCTTATCTTTGACAATTCTACAATTCAACAGCAATTATATGGACGAAATAGTAAAAAAGAAAAAGAAATCAAATGTTGAAAACCAAATATTAGTAATTTTTGGTTCCAATGGAGATTTGTCTAAAAGGAAACTGATTCCAGCCATTTTCCAATTGTATATTGACAATTTGTTACCAGAAAAATTTATCTTACTCTGTGCTGGTAGTCAAGAGAAAAGCGAAAAAGAAAATCGTGAAGATGTAAGCGAGACTTTAAATAAATTTGTTCCAAAAACGACAGCAGAAAACCCTGAAGCCCTCAAAGGCTTTTTGGATGTTTTATATTATAAAAAGGTTCACAATCAAACAGAATCGGATTTTGTAGGTTTAAAAGAGTACATAGATGGCCTTTCAGCTACCTTAGAAATACCTAAAAATATTGTTTATTACTTTTCAATTCCACCATTCTTATATGAGGTTGTTGCCTCAAACATGGTAAAATGCGGATTGAATACTGAATTAGACGGATGGAAGCGTATAATCGTTGAAAAACCATTTGGCTACAGTTATGATACTGCCATTGACTTGGACAAAAAATTACGCAATGGCTTCAATGAAGAACAAATTTATCGTATTGACCATTATTTAGGGAAGGAAACTGTTCAAAATATTATGGTAACTCGTTTTTCCAATGGTTTTTTCGAGCCAATTTGGAATCGCAAATATGTAGACAGGGTTGAAATTACAGGTGCTGAGAAGATTGGAGTAGGCGATCGTGGTGGATACTATGATACTTCAGGAGCCATGCGTGACATGATTCAAAACCATTTATTGCAAGTCTTAGCAGTTGTGGCAATGGAACCGCCTTCAGTTTTTGATTCAGAATCCATTCGTAATGAAAGTGTTAAGGTACTGCAATCTTTACGACAAATTAAGCCTGCCCAGGTTTCAAAATATGTTGTCCGTGGCCAATATACAGAAACTGCAGTAGATGACGTGGTAAAAAAAGCCTACCTTCAAGAGAAAGGTGTAAATCCAGAGTCTACTACTGAGACTTTTGTAGCACTAAAATTATTTATTGACAACTGGCGTTGGAGTGAAGTTCCCTTTTATGTTAGAACAGGTAAAAACCTCCCAGAAAGGGTTACAGAAGTGGTAATTCATCTCAAACCAGCTCCGCATCAGTTGTTCAAGCAGCGCTGTATGAGTCAATCAACCAATATGATTATCCTTCGTATTAATCCAGATGCAGGGGTAGCAGTTGATTTTGGAATGAAAATACCAGGTGCTGGATATAAGGTTCAGAATGTAAATATGGCCTTCCATTATTCAGACTTGGCAGACAAAAAAATATCTGAAGCGTATGAGCGTCTATTGCTCGATGCCATGATAGGCGACTCCACATTATACGCTAGAGCAGATGCTGTAAAGGCGAGTTGGAAATTCGTTGATCCAATTCTTACAGCATGGAAAAATGATCCATCTATCCCACTTTATCAGTACAATTGTAACACTTGGGGTCCAAAAGAAGTAGATTCACTTTTTGACGAAAAATTCTT
Source organism: Paludibacteraceae bacterium (assembly GCA_947445425.1). Taxonomy (GTDB): domain Bacteria; phylum Bacteroidota; class Bacteroidia; order Bacteroidales; family Paludibacteraceae; genus Paludibacter. Next base: position 850 of record CANFFA010000135.1, on the reverse strand, counting down.
GAAGTGGAGAGCTCCATTTCAGAAATTTAAAACAGAATAGAAAAATTGATAATTAACCTTAGCAAGCGTAAGTGCCATCACTTACGCTTCTATTTTTTCAAAAATAAACAAATAAAATGACACATTCAATTCATACACATCCTACAGCTGTAGACACCGCCAGAGCAGTAGCAGAACTTATATTTAAGGCTGCAAAAGCAAATAGTAAGCTTTCCAAACCGCTAAACATTGCATTATCTGGTGGAAGCACGCCGAAATTGCTTTTCACTATATTGGCTACTGAATATAAAGAGCTAATGCCTTGGTCAATACTCCGCTTATTCTGGGTAGACGAACGCTGTGTTCCACCGACACATATAGAGAGTAACTTTGGTATGACTTATAATAGTTTATTAAAAGAGGTCACTATTCCTGAAAACAATATTTTCCGGATGCAAGGAGAGAGTGATGCTTTTGTAGAAGCGAGTAGATATCAGGATGTACTTCAAGTTGAGTTGCCAATTTCCAATGGATTTCCGCAATTTGATATCATATTATTGGGAATGGGAGATGATGGTCATACAGCCTCTATTTTCCCCAATGACATGTCACTATTGTCCTCAACCAAGGCCGTTGCTGTTGGAGTTCAACCTCAATCAGGTCAACAAAGGATTACGCTGACAGGCCCGACCATTTGTCAAGCACAACAACTAATCTTTTTAGTGACAGGTGAAAATAAGGCTCAGCTTTTGTCCCAAATATTTTCAAAAGAGCCAATCGCAGAAAATTATCCTGCTGCACATGTATATTCAGTACAAGGTGTGGCAGAGTTTTATCTCGATCAAGCTGCTTCCTTAGGAAGATAAGTGGT
>CANFFA010000134.1 GCA_947445425.1 Paludibacteraceae bacterium | reverse complement strand
TCACTTAAGTAATGAGAAATAAATAATGTCGTATTATTTGATTAGTCAATAAAAAAATGGAACGCGGATTTGCACTGTAAATGCGGATAAAAAAACGGATCTATAATTGACTACGTCAATTGATTATGCACTCTAATCAAAAATGCTTGCATATTTTTTAATCCGTTTTCAATCCGTCAAGACCGTGTAAATCGGCGTACCATTTCTTTCTAAAATAGTACACTATATGATTCTCATTACTTAAAACTAAACATATCAAGTAATTACGCAAATAATAGGCAGAAATCATTTGCGCTAATTTGCGTAATTTGCGTTCTAAAACATTGTCGAAAACTAGCACGCTTCAAATGAGCAACATCGGCACTAAATCAAGCTTTTTAAGCATCGTAATACCTGAATCCAAAACAATAAATCCATCTGCCGAATTTAAAGATAAAAGATGGGCTGAACCATTAAAAGACAAGGTCTGCCCCTCACCCATTTCATTTATTTTAGCTGGCAAAAAGAGTTTTCTATTCCCTTTTTTCCTTGAAACATCTTCAAATAATGGAATTTTAATCATCTTGGGTAAATAACAATTCGCACCCATCAACTTCAACAACATTGGTTCTACCAATAGCTTTGTCTGCAAAAAGGAAGAAACTGGATTACCTGATAATCCTACAATATAGGTTTGATCAATCTTTGCCAACAAAACTGGTTTACCCGGCTGAATGTTTAGAGAAGAAATCATCACTTCTGCGCCAAGTGTTTTCAAAACGGTCGGTATAAAGTCGAAATCTCCCACCGAGGCTCCTCCGGTAATAATTATAACATCATATTTCCCTAGATTAGATTTTAAAGCGTGGCTAATCTGTTCAAAGTCGTCAGGAACAATACCTTTATAGTCCGGACTAGCACCTATGGCGAACATTTGCCCCATCAATTGCGAAGCATTGCTATTTCTGATCATCGCACCCGAAGGTTGATATAAAGGTTCGATTAATTCAGAACCAGAACAAAAAAGGGCAACAGACACCTTACAAAAAACTTCTGGCATCACTAGGCCATATCCTGCTAAAGTAGCGAGATGTTGTGGTCCGATTATAGTACCCATTTCTAGTACCTTCTCCCCTATTTTACAATCCTCCCCTAATTTACAAATGTTGTCATTGGTTTTTTGAGCTTTAAAAATCATCAAACCGTCGCTATCTAATTCCGTGTCCTCCTGCATCACCACACAGTTTGCGCCTGGAGGAACAGGGGCACCTGTAAAAATACGATAACATTCACCTTGCTTTATAGCATCCTCAACCAAAGTACCGGCCGCAATGACACCAATTACTTGTAACGGCATATTTAAATCTTCACGTCTACAAGCATATCCATCCATTGCCGATTTGTCAAAAGAGGGCTGGTGAATGTCTGCCAATACATCCTGCGCCAACACACGACCTAAACAATCATTGAGTGGTAGTTTCTCAGTTTTTGAAAGGCTGGGTAATTGAGCAATTAACAAATTAGATTCTTCAAGATTTATCATCAGATTGTTTTCTAAATAAAAGTATCAATGTCGTTTAGTTAAGTCAATGGTTTTTTAAAAGCCTAAAGGGCTTGAAAGTGAATAGCCACGAGTGAAACTCGTGGTAAATTGTAAAAAGATAAAACAACCCTGAAAGGTGGGGTGTAAAAAATCAAATGATTGTTTTGAAAATCTTCGTACTAAAAACAAAAGAATGGTACACGGATTTTCGCTGAAGAAACGGATTGAAAAACTGATTTAAAATTGACTACGTCAATTGATAAGAACGTCTTATCAAAAATGCTTGCATTTTTTTTAATCCGTTTTCAATCCGCTTAGACCCTGGAAATCCGTGTTCTATTTTTTATGAACGAAGTTATTTTGACAAAGCAGTTGATTTCTTACACCCCACCTGAAAGGGTTGAATGTTAATCATTTATAACCTTCAACCCTTCCAGGGGTTGGTTATATACTACATGTAGGTCCACGAGTGGAACTCGTGGCTATTCACTTTCAAGCCCTTCAGGCTTAACTAAACGACATTGATAGAAGTATTATAATCTAAGCCATTATGGAAATAAATACTATTTAAGAATTGTCCGTAAATAAAGTTTAGCATATATGTTTTTTATCAGCGAGATCAACTTGTATTCTTACTCAGAAAGTAGATTTAGAAATCTTATTTATTGACTAATCCATAGTATTTAACTCCCAAGTTTCATTTCTATAACAAACATAGTCCTCAGGTATTTGAAGTTCACCTTGGGCAGAAACCCAATAATGGTCTGCCAATGGGATTAATTCAAGTGCTTGAGGCTTAGGTTGGGTATCTTTGGTGTGCAAAAGTATAAATTTACCTGGAACAATGTAGTTTCGAAGGTTCCCAGATTCACATATAATGGGAGCATTATTCGGAATTAAAGAAATTAATTGCACAAAAGCTTCATAAACATATGCTCCGTCGGCCTCTATAAAAAATGAGTGAGCTGCTCCTGCCCTCAACATACGGGCTGAGTCTTTATCAGAAGCACCTATCTTTTCTTCAAAAATTCGAAAATTAGGAGAGGAAAAGTGACAAAACGAGCCTATTTGGGGATGAAAATGATTCGATATTTTAATACAAATAGGAGGATGCAATGCCTTCATCTGGTTGCAAATGGTAGACACAAGCGTCGTTTTGCCACAATTACGACCCGTCCCAGCGACCAATAATACAGAAGGATAATAAGGTTTATTCTCTATCATCAGCGTAATTCTTGAGGAGTATTTATATTTTGAAATTCAGTACAACCCTCCTCAACTTGAACATAACACACATTTAATGTTGAGAGGAGGTAATTTAAGGCATATTTTTCTTTTCTAATACAGTCCTCAATATTTAAAAGTATAGTACTTTTATAAATGGCATAAAGAGGCTCTGGGCGACCCTTAAATTGTGGTACTACAGCATCATACTCATCCTTTAAATTGTCTATTAATTTCGACATAAAATCACCATTAACCAAAGGCATATCGCAAGCCAACACTAAGTTGTAGCTGGATTTACTCATTTTAAGACAGGAATAAATTCCTCCCATAGGGCCAATTTCCTTCACCTCATCTTCTACTATTGTGTGATTAGCAAACTCTGGGAATTTAGTATTTGAAGAAATTAGAATCTGATTACAAAAGCTGCTCAAGGTACTTAAGGCTGGTTTATACATAGGTATAGAGTTGAACAGCAATGCATACTTATCCTTTCCCATGCGTGACGATTTTCCACCACACATTAATATACCAGTTAGGCTTTGATTCATGATGGATAGCGCCTCCTTATAGACCTATATATACAAAATCCTCCTCAATTTTTACAGGATAGACATCTATATTACACAAATCATCATTCAAGCAGGCACCTGACTCCAAAGAGAATGACTTTTTGTGAAAGGGACAGGCAATTTTAGGTTCACCATTAAGATCTCCAATCAATCCACGAGCCAAGGCCATTTCTTGTTTGTGTGGGCAGAGGTTTTGACAAGCATACCATTCGCCCTTTACAGTAAAGTTAAAGATTGCAATTTGCTTTCCTTCAATTAATACGGCCACCCCTCCATTTTCCGGAACTTCAATGGCTTTGATGGCTTTGTGCCATTCAACTGATTTATTATTTATATTTTCCATAATCGTTTGCTTTAAATATTTAGAACAATATAATGTCGTATAATCTGGTCTTCTCCAATAAGTCATTTTAATATTTTTGAACGCCAAGAACGCTAAGTTTTGAAGTCGCAAAGTTCAGATATACAGTATATAAATTTCTTAGCGTCTTAGCACCTTTGCATCTTTGCATCTTTGCGTTAAAAAATATTTTTTGAGCGAACAAAATAATACGACATTATATCAAGCGCATTGCTTAATTATTTTGTGTTAGAAGTTTCACTTCATTATCCTTCTTTCGAAAGTCAATTTTTAGGACTTCTTATAAACTACATCTAAGTAAAAAGCACCAGAGGTGCGGCTTCTTTGTAGTAATAATGATCAAAGTACAAATCAAGCTCCGTAGGAGCGACATCTTTGTTTCTATTCTGATTTACAAAACACAAAGATGTCGCACCTCTGGTGCTCCTTACTTTTCTTTCGCTAGAAGTATATTATTAATTAACAAGGAGTTGGCATTTTTTGATCTCTAATAGGAACAAATTTAATGCTACTATCAGTTTGATCCGAATTTGCAAAAGCTTTGAATTTGGCTCTTAATTCAGGATTATTTACCACCTCTTTCCACTCACATTTGTATGTATCTACCTGGAATTGCATCTCTTTTTCAAACTGTTCAGCCATTCCCAAACAATCGTTAATGACTACGTCTTTGAGGTATTCAATTCCACCCTCTAGTCCAGCCAACCATTTTGAAGTACGGGTAAGGGGTGCAGCAGTTTTAATATAGAACATTAGAAAACGATCTAGGTATTTAATACAAGTATCTGAGTCAATGTCTGAGGCCAACAATACGGCATGCACTGGATTAGAACCTCCATTTCCACTTACATATAAATTCCATCCTTTATCAGTAGCAATAATACCGAAGTCTTTCCCTTTTGCTTCGGCACATTCACGAACACAACCCGAAACACCTCCTTTTAACTTGTGCGGAGAGCGTAAACCTTTGTATCTATTTTCAATTTGTATCGCAAAACTGACAGAATCATGTAGACCAAAACGACACCAAGTAGAACCCACACAACTCTTTACCGTACGCAAAGATTTTCCATAAGCATGTCCACTTTCAAAACCCTCATCAATCAATTCTTCCCATATTTCAGGTAATTGATCTACCCTTGCGCCAAAGAGATCTATCCTTTGTCCTCCTGTAATTTTACAATAGAGATCATACTTTTTACCGATACGACCAATCACTTCCAATTTCTGAGGGGTAATTTCACCTCCAGCAATACGAGGAACAATGGAATAAGTACCACCCCGTTGAATGTTCCCCAAGAATTTATCATTGGTATCTTGAATTTGTTGGTGCTTCACGATGGGTTCATTCCATATACTAGCTAACAAAGAAGCTACCAATGGTTTACAAATTTCGCAGCCCATACCATGCCCTTTTTTTGCCAGTAAATCAGGATAAGTTTTAATCTCCTCAAGCTTAACAATATCAAAAAGCTCTTGTCTTGAATATGCGAAATGTTCACAAACTACTTTTTTCACGTCCTTACCTTGCTTTTTCAAAACAGCAGTAAGTAAATCATCTACCATTGGAACGCATCCACCACAACCCGTACCTGCCTTGGTACATTTCTTCAAACCTGCCACTGTTGTAACCCCATCATTTTCAATGGCATTACAGATTTTACCCTTGGTAACCCCTTCACAAGAACAAATCACAGCATCATCGGCCAAATCGAGTACGCTCAAGCTAAAACCTCCGCCTTGAGACTGGGTTGACAATAGGCTTTCTGGATTGGCAGGAAGTACAATTTTATTTTTATAGATCTGTAAAAGCGTATTGTAATCAGAAGCATCTCCTACTAAAATACCACCCAATAAATATTTACCATCCTCAGAAATATTGATACGTTTGTAAACCTGCGTAAATCTATTTTCAAGTACTAATGGAATGGCGCCTGGAGTAGAACCCAAAGCATCCCCAAAGCTAGCCACTTCAGAGCCAATTAGTTTTAATTTGGTAGACATATCCGTACCAAGGAAAGATCTGTCCTCGCCTTTTAATCTTTCTACTAAGACTTCAGCCATTTCATAACAAGGAGCCACTAATCCCCATGTCATTCCTGCTGCCAAGGCACATTCACCAATGGCGTATATGCCTGGATAGGTAGTCTGCATCCCTTCATCCACCAAAATACCACCAAATTTACCCACTTCAAGACCAGCCTTAATGGCCAACTCATCCCGTGCTTTGATACCAGAAGAGATTACAATAATATCCGTTTCAATGCTGGTACCATCAATAAATTCAATTCCCGTAACCTTATCATCGCCCAAAACGCGTGCGATATTGGTATCGGTAATGATGTTCAAACCTTGTTCCCCTAATTTTTTGTGTAAAAAAGAAGCACCTTGCTTGTCCAATTGTCGACCCATCAACCAAGGATTTCTTTCTATAATCGTACTCTCAATTCCATCGTCCATTATGGCTTTTGCGGCTTCTAAACCCAATAAACCACCACCAATGACTACTCCTTTTTTTGCACCTTTTACATACTCTTTGATTAGACTTAAATCATAAATGGTACGATAAACAAAAACGCCGTCTTTATCTTTTCCTTCAATAGGAGGTACAAAGGCTGCAGAACCAGTTGCCAAAACCAAAGTATCATATTTAAAGATAGATTTATCCTCTAGTTCAACAGTCAAATTATGCTTGTCGATCAGTGTCACTTTGGTATGGGTAATGACCTCTATTTGGTTATCTTTATACCATTGTATCGGCACTAAATGAAGGTCTAATACATCTGTACCTGTATAATAATCAGTCAAATGTACACGATCATACGCATAATGTGGCTCTTCGCCAATGACCATTAAATCAAATTGATTTAACAATCCAGCCTCTACCATTTTTTGACAAAATTTGACGGCTGTCATTCCGTTTCCAACTACGATTAATTTCTTTTTCATAAGTAAAATAATGTGCTATTAACCTGACGGTATTATATCGGAATTTTTTCGTATCTTTGTGGTATGGAAAAGCAAGATTTT
>CANFFA010000133.1 GCA_947445425.1 Paludibacteraceae bacterium | reverse complement strand
TTCAATTCAGAAACAATAGAAGAGAATCAAAAAAAATATAAAGAAGACAAGATATTAAGGTTAGAAAAACAAATAGCAAAATTAAAGTCTGCCTGAAAAAATGTTGTAAACAATTCATTTTCAACTATTAAAAAAGAGTTATATAGAAGTTCTGTACTTAGCTGAGTAATGGTTGAATTTATACCTATGCTTTTAGCAATACTATTGTTGATGGTATTACTGAGTAATTCAACGCCAGCACCTACATTTTTCCATATTTTAAAATGACTACCAATTCCAAGACCTGTGCGTGTATTGTTATTATTTACTTTGGTATAAGATAAAATGGTATAAACACCATATAATCCAGCATGGAGAGAGAGTGTAGCCAACCTACTGTTTAGAGCTAGTTCCAAATCTAGAACCCCTTTGTTTTTAAGAAAATCGCTGAAACTATTTTTAGTTTGAGTGTTAACTGTATCTTTTTTTGTTATAGTATTTTGCAGCTTTGCAAGTGTATCAGTTTTTACAATCGTTGTAAGTGAATTTGAAACGACTGCACCTAGCTCTTTATTTTGTTCGTTGGCTAGTAGATTGGAGGATGGATATGCGTAGTTTTTTGATTTTTGGGTGGAAAAGCTGTCTACATTTATCGTAAAAGCTGATAAAGGGTTATTCGTATTTAATGCCGAGTCAGCCTTATTCTCTATAAGTCTAGGCTTTAGATAATCGTCAGGTGTACTCATATCCGCCTTGTGCTTGATCTTAATAGACGTACTTAGAATTTTTTCTTGCTGATTTAAACTCAGTGGCTTTAGATTTGCATCTAAAAGTGAGGCCTGACCTTTGGTGTTCTTTTGTAATACTATATATTTTCCTGTTTGTTTATATTTAATTTGTATAGGAAGGATCTGCTTTAAAGTTGCAGATAAGCTTTGTGGAGTATTGGTATTAATGTTAAGTACTTGCTTGTCATCAATTTTGGTCGGATCATAAGAGAAAATACAGGCATTCTGTTTTTCAAGTATTGTAAGGGCTGCTTTGAGTGTAATTTTACCTTTGGGCAGTTGTACCATTTTATCCAACAAGTTGACTTGCCCCTTCGAAGTGAAGGAGCAAGCCAAACTTAAGATGATTATAAAACAGATTATCCTACTCATCTCCCTCTTTTTTATTGCTTAATAAATAGTTATTGTTTTCATGATTCAGCTTTAGTTCTAGCGTCTCAGTAATGATTTCTAAAACCATATCTAAACTTTCACCGTCAAAATTAACGGTAATCTTTCTTTGACCTATGCTTTTTTCAGCCAACTTCACATCGACATGATATGCTTTATTGATGATGTCAATGACTTCTCGCAACACCATTCCTTTAAATTCAACATGCATTCCTTTGGCAATGAGTTGTTCTAGTTTTAATTTTAGGATTTTGAACGTTTTCGTTTTCTTATCATAAATACCTGTTTCGTTGGCATTGATAATAAGTCCATTGTCAGTTTTAGAGAAGAAATGTACTTGGCCTTTACTTACCTTTACCTTCACATAATTACTATCAGGATAAGCGTTTACGGTGAATGTGGTACCAATATCTTCAATGAAAGTTTCTTGTGCAGCCACTTGTAAAGTTCCAATTCCTGCATGGCCTACTTCAAATTTTGCTTCCCCTTCAAGTTTCAGCTTTTTGGTTTTCTTACCGTAATTAGAGCTGTAGCTTATCTTGCTATTGCCCGATAATTTTATCTCTGTTTTATCGGGGAGTAATTCATGTTTTGGACTGCTCTTGGCAATAACAGTCACTTCGTACTCACCATTTGGTGTTTTCCATATTCCAATAGAGATGCTTATAATCAGTGCAATGCTGGCAGCAATGGCCATCCATTTTTTGCTGAATTGTATCCGTTTTGGTGCAGTTGTTTGTGAGTCAAGTTTTTTTGACTTGTTAATATAGTTGCTAAATACAGCTTTGGCATTCGCTCTATTTGGGGATGGCATCTTTTTCAATGGACCTGCCAATTTCATATAGAGCTGCGTCATGTCATCAAATTCTTGTTGGTGTGTCGGTGATGCCGCCATCCAACTCTCCAGCTCCTGCATTTCGGCTTTGGTGGCATTGCCTCCAAAGTAGCGAGCCAATAAAATATCTTTGTCGTGGTTCATGGCCGTTTTATTTTAAGAGTTGAAGTAAAAAACATAGTGTTAAAAATTCTTTTAGGTCCACCCGCAGCAATTTTAGAGCTTTGGATACATGATTTTCTACAGTATTGGTAGAGATGCCCAATTCTTTCGCAATCTCTGCGTAGGATAACTGTTGTACGCGACTCATTTCAAATACCTTACGGCATTGCGTCGGCAATCCATCCAAGGCTTTATCAATGGCCAGTTGTAACTCAGAGGCGGCCATGTGTTCCGATACCGTATCGGGTGTCTGGTTCATAGCGGAAATATAATTCAGGTTGTGTTCCTGACGGTTTTTCTGCTGATGCACCTTGTTCAAGCTCTCATTGTGCACCATTCGGTACATATACGACTTAATAGAACTTTGAATATCAAGTGCTTCTCTTTGGTCCCAAAGTTTACAGAAACTCTTCTGCACAATGTCCTCAGCTTCATCCATATCTCTAAGAATGGAGTAAGCATATCTGCACAAAGCGTCGTAACATGTATCAAAAAGTTGCTCGTAGGCCTTATGGTCTCCTTCGCGCAATGCCTTTATAGTATCTACCACAGTATTGACTTTATAATTATTATCCTAACTGCAAAGATAATTTATAATTCATAATTCACAATTATCAATGGGCATTGTTCAGTGAATAAGATAGATATAAGGATATTTCAATATTGACTTTTCCTCCTCAACACTATGACATCTCAATGTGATTTTACCACTATTTAAAATTAGACATTTTCAATTTTTATTGCTAATTATTTCATTTAGTGAATTTTCAGTGCTTTAAATCTCACTTTGAGAAGGCTAAACGGTAGTATCTAAATAAAATCCTGTTATCAGTTTGTAACACCATTTACACAGAAGCATAATATTTTCGGAACGTGCTTGTAACATGGTCGCTCTATTTTTGCATCGAGTTTTTAAGGTAAAAACAAAAGAATTAATTTAACAAAACAAATGAATTTACAAATGAAATCAAAATCAATTTTCTTTAAAACTGCACCTGTAGTATTTGGTGCAATGTTGGCTTTTAGTTCTTGTGAACCAACAGAAACAGTGGTTACACCTCCAGTTACACCTCCAGTTGCAGGTTCTAAAGAGGTAGTATTGAGTGCAGACATTACTGGAACTCGTAACTTGGTAAAAGATTCAACTTACCTTTTGAAAGGTGAAGTACATGTTAATTCAGGCGCAGTAATCAATATTGCAGCTGGTACGGTTATTAAAGGAGATAAATTAACTAAAGCTAGCTTGATCGTTCTTCAAGGTGGAAAAATTAACGCTATTGGAACTGCAACAATGCCTATCGTATTTACTTCGGCCATGGGACCTGGTTTGCGTAGTGCAGGTGACTGGGGTGGTGTAATTGTCGTAGGTAAAGCTCCTGTTAATCAATCTTCTGCAACTGTTGAAGGTTTGGTAAAAGAGGTTGCTTTCGGTACCAATGTTTTGGCAGCAAATTTACGTGATGCAGCTGATAACTCAGGTACTCTACAATATGTACGTATTGAATTCGCAGGTATTTCATTGATTCCTGACAAAGAGATCAACGGTTTGACCTTGTGTGCTGTAGGTTCAGGTACTACTATTGATCATATTCAAGTATCATACTGTGGTGATGATTCTTTCGAATGGTTTGGTGGAAATGTAAATGCTAAATACTTAATCGCTTACTTAGGTATAGACGATGAGTTTGATACAGATTTCGGTTATGCTGGAAAAGTTCAGTTTGCTTTGGGTGTACGTAATCCACGTGTGGGTGATGTGTCAACTTCAAATGGTTTTGAATCGGACAATGATGCTACAGGAACATCAGCGACTCCACAAACTGCTCCTGTTTTCTCTAATGTGACTTTAATTGGTCCTTGGAAAACCCCAACACAATCCAATACAAGTACACTTTTCGGAGCAGGAATGCACATCCGTCGTAATAGTTCTCTTTCAACATTTAATTCAGTGTTCGCAGGTTGGAATACAGGTTTATTATTGGATGGAACCACTACTTTGGCAAATGCTACAGCAGGTACTTTAGCAATTCAAAATTGTGCTTTGGTTGGTTCTAAATTAACAGGAACTACTACTCCAACGGTGAATGGTGCAGGAAGTGTTACTGCGACGCAAGCACAAGATTTCTTTAATGCAGTTGCTTCTGGAAACAAAATTATTGCATCAAATGCTACTGCTAAATTGTCTGCTAATGCTAAAGATAGTGCTGGAATCTCTAGTTCTTTCTATGATGCTTCAAAATCAGGAGTTTTGGCACTGCCAACAACTTTCCTTCCTGCTACAGGATCTACTTTAATTGCTCCAAATGCAGGTGCATTTACACATGCTAAATTGAATGATGCGTTTTTTGATAAAACGGCTACTTATATGGGTGCTTTTGGAACAACAGATTGGACCAAAGAATCATGGGTTAATTTTGATCCACAAAATACAGTTTACTAATTACTGTTCTTGCAGTTCATTATTCTTAAAAGAAGTTGCATTCGTGCAGCTTCTTTTTTTGCCCAATTTGCATTTTGTAATACATATTAAATTTTGGATGCAGAATCTATTTATCCATTAATTATGGTATATTTGTTTTCCATCTATAAATATCAATCATTATGAGAAAATTAAGCTTTTCTTTGCTAGTTTTACTATGCACCCATGCCTTATTTGCGCAGGATTCTAAGATCATTCAAAGTGATGGTCTATTCTTTACCGATGCCACCCAAACCAAGCTTTATAGTGGTGAGTATAAAGAATTTTTTGATGATAAGTCATTGAAGTTGGAGATGAATATTCTCAATGGAAAGTCCGAAGGGGCCTATATTGTTTATTTTGAAAACGGAAAGCCTAATGAGGTTAGAGCATATCGTAACGGTCAGTTTCATGGTGTTTGGAGGACCTATAACCAGGCTGGTTTGTTAATTGCTGAGGCAGAGTATAGAGATAATAAAAAACATGGCGCTTGGCATGTGTGGGACGATTCAGGGATTATGCGGTATGAAATGCGTTATGTAGAGGGTAAAAAATCTGGATCTTGGTTTATGTGGGATGAGAAAGGGAAACTCATTTCGGAGAAAAAATATTGATTATTGATTAGTGTTTATTGATTAACGTTTAATGATTAGCAAGTATTAATCATTAAACGTTAATCACTATCGCTTTTTTGTAATAGCTTTGACACACAAAAGTAACAGTATTGTGAGGTTGATGTTATAATGTTGTAATACAAATAGAGTTTCTTTGTATTGTAAAAACAAACGAAAAAAACACTTCATTAATTAGCTTAAACAGATATGAAAAAGCATTTTATTCTCTCAATTTTCTCAGTACTTTGTATTGCACTTCAATTGAATGCTGCGCCTTTAGTGGAAACACAATCAACTACTGTTTTGCGTGGTTCTGTTTCTGATAAAATGACAAAGGAAACGCTTGCTGGTGCTGTTGTCACTGCAAATGGTCAGAAAGTGTATACTGATTTGGATGGAAATTTCACTATTTCAAATATCTGTGAAGGACATTGCAAAGTTAAAATCAATTATATCTCTTATGTTGAACAAAATATTGATGTTGATTTAAACAACACTAAAACGATAGAAGTTAATCTTCAATCTCGTTAAAATTTAAGCAAAACTTTTGTTTTGTTTCAAAAAGTCCAATCCTATAGCGATTGGACTTTTTTTTGTTTCTGTTTGTAAATCAATGGCAAAACTTATAACAGATTTGTAACACACTTCACATATTGATGTAATATTGATTTAGTTCCTTTGTTAAAATTATGCGAATAGACTTCTTGCGAAAGTTTATTCGCATTGCAGCAGATCTCTACAAAGTCATAATTCTTTTAGATCAAGCTATCTTTACATTAAATGATAAATTTTGGACTTTCGCGAGAAGTCTATTCTAATTTAATTCAATAAAAGTATATAATTTATGAATCCTTACCGTATTTTGGTGGTCGATGACGAAGAAGACTTGTGTGAGATTCTTCAATATAACCTCGCATTTAATGGCTATGAAGTTGATGTTGCCAATTCAGCGGAAGAGGCTTTGAAGTTGGATTTGACCAAATATGATCTTTTATTACTGGATGTAATGATGGGTGAGATTTCGGGTTTTAGAATGGCTCGTATGGTCAGAGAACAACCAAAATTGGCTAAAATTCCTATCATTTTTATTACAGCCAAAGTTTCACAAAACGACAGACTTACAGGTTTTACTGTGGGAGCAGATGATTATATTTTAAAGCCTTTTTCTATTCGTGAAGTAGTGGCAAGGGTTAAGGCTGTACTTCGTCGATTTGAGGTGACCAGGAGCTCCGAAATGGTCAATGTATCCTTTGAAGGCCTTGAAATGTTTATTGAAAATAAGAAAGTGTTGCTTGATAAAGTTGAAATTCCTTTTACTAAAAAGGAATTTGAAATGTTGAAGATATTTTTGGAGAATAAGAACAAAGTGTTTTCTAGGGAAGAGTTGTTAGAGCGTGTTTGGTCAGATGATGTGTATGTTCAAGATCGAACCATAGATGTAAATATCAATCGTTTGCGTAAAAAGATTGGACGTTATGGAAAGAATGTGGT
>CANFFA010000132.1 GCA_947445425.1 Paludibacteraceae bacterium | reverse complement strand
GGAAAATATGTCCCGCTGATTTCGCTAATTGCGCAGATAAAAAAACAATTTTGAACTGTATCTATTGATATTTAGACAGTGTTTTTTTTTACATTTCCTAATAAAAATCAGTATCCTAAGCACCTTATTAGAATACTTTTAAAATTAAAATGGTACTTAACAAAACAGGTCGTAGAAATTATCCTACGACCTGTTTTTATTTAATATATCTCTAATTTCCTATTTCAGATAAGAATTTAATTCTTACCAATCGAATTTCCGTTTCATTGTAATCATCTTCTCCTAAATCTTCAAGTGCATCCTCTATTTTATCAGTTTCAGCAGTATTGAAGTATTCAAAAATATCAGCAATATGATCAGGATCCATGATTTCTGACAAGAAATAATCAATGTTTATTTTTGTACCAGAATAAACAATCGCCTCAATCTCATCTAGCAACTCATTAATATCCAATCCTTTTGACAATGCAAGATCATCAAGTGCAATTTTCCTATCAATGGCTTGAATGATAGACACTTTAAGTTTTGATTTATTGGCTACAGTACGAACGCGTAAATCTTCAGGGCGGATGATGTCATTTTCTTTAACATGCGCTTTAATCACCTTCAAAAACTCACTACCATATCGTTTTGCCTTTCCTGCACCCACACCTGGAATATTTTGCAATTCCTCCATTGTAATCGGATAGCTGGTAGCCATTGCTTCTAGTGATGGATCTTGGAAAATCACAAAAGGAGGAACTTCTAATTTTTTGGATAATTTCTTCCGTAAATCTTTTACGATAGAAAATAGCACTTCATCAGCAGCACCTGTACCTCCAGAACTTTTAGCACTTACCTCTTCTTCCTCTTCTTCTTCCCTATCCTTAACAATTGGAAAAGACTTAGGATCTTTCAAATAAGTCTTTCCCCTAGGCGTAATCCTCAAAAGACCATAGGTTTCTATATCTTTAGAGATAAAGCAGGCAATTAAAGCCTGTCTTATAACAGCTTGCAACAATTGCTCACTCTCATCAGAAGCAGAAGCAAAATTTTCTAATTCATCATGTTGATAAGATTTAACATCTGAAGTTTCGTTACCTTTTAAGATATCAACGATGTGCTCAGTTTTAAACTTTTCTTTTACAGCTATAATGGTTTCTAATACCAAAGTCAATAGCTCTTGTCCTTCTATAAATTTTCGTGGTTTCATACAGTTATCACAACATCCGCAATTGTCTTGTAAATACTCTTCGCCAAAATAATGGAGCAAAAGTTTCCTACGACAGACGGAAGATTCGGCATATGCCTGAGTTTCCAATAATAATTGATTTCCTATCTCTTGTTCAGCAACGGGTTTGCCCTGCTGAAATTTTCTTAATTTGTCTAAATCTTTGTAGGCGTAGTAAGCAATACAATGACCTTCGCCCCCATCACGGCCACCCCTACCAGTTTCTTGGTAATAACCTTCCAAGCTTTTAGGCATATCATAATGTAATACATAGCGAACGTCTGGTTTGTCAATGCCCATTCCAAAAGCAATGGTAGCAACAATTACATCTACTTTTTCCATCAAAAAACTATCCTGATTATCACTGCGAACTGCAGTGTCCATGCCCGCATGATAAGGACGAACCGAAATACCATTCATCTGAAGTGTTTCGGATAATTCTTCTACCTTTTTACGACTTAAGCAGTAAATAATTCCAGATTTCCCAGCTTGAGAACGGATATATTTAATGATATCTTTATCAACATCAGCCGTTTTATCACGAACCTCGTAAAACAAATTGGTTCTATTGAATGAGGATTTATAAACCGTTGCATTCAACATGCCCAAGTTTTTCTGTATATCGTGCTGTACTTTGGGCGTAGCCGTAGCGGTTAATGCAATCAGTGGCGCAGAACCTATTTCATTGATAATTGGACGAATACGCCTATATTCTGGTCGAAAATCATGTCCCCATTCCGAAATACAATGCGCTTCATCCACAGCATAAAAGGAGATTTTGATTTGTTTCAAAAACTCAATATTCTCTTCTTTAGTAAGTGATTCGGGTGCAACATATAATAATTTCGTTTTGCCTGATAAGATATCTACTTTTACTTGGTCGATAGCTTGTTTTGACAAAGAAGAGTTGATAAAATGAGCTATACCATCCTCTTCACTAAAATTACGCATAGCATCCACCTGATTTTTCATCAATGCAATCAAGGGTGATATGACAATGGCAGTTCCTTCCATTACAAGGGAAGGAAGTTGGTAGCAAAGGGATTTCCCGCCACCGGTTGGCATTAACACAAAAGTGTCATTACCATCCAGTACATTCTGAATAATAGCTTCTTGGTTTCCTTTGAACTTGTCGAAACCGAAGTTCTTTTTCAACTGCGTTGTTAATGCAGATAATTTCGCCATAATTTGTATCTTTTGTGAAAGTGTTGAACACGAAAGTAGTATTTATTGTCGAATAATAAGCATCTATTGTAATATATTTTTAATGCATTTTGCAAAAAATAAATTAAAACCGACCTTGCGTACACTCGTTTTTGTGTAGACAAAAATATAAACAGATTTCATATTTACACTATGTTTTACAAAAAAAAGCAATTTATTTGCTCATTAAAATAGCAAACAAACTGCTTTTGTCTTTTTACACCTGTAATACAGCTTTTTGCATTAATGCATTATGCCGTTTTTAATCGATGTATATTTGCTTTTTCAATCTTACTTTGCGCATATGGAAGTAAAATGCTAAGTTTCTTGATATTTTTGGATGGCATTTCAAACATCTCATCCATCATAATGGTTTCGGTGATTGAACGCAAACCTCTCGCTCCTAATTTAAATTCAATTGCTTTGTCAACAATATAATCCAACACCGCATCGTCAAAAGTTAAATCAATGGCATCCATTTTGAATAACTTGGTGTACTGCTTGATGATGGAGTTTTTAGGCTCTGTCAAAATTTTACGCAAGGCTACACGATCTAAAGGTTCTAGATAAGTTAGAATAGGCAAACGTCCAATAATTTCTGGTATCAATCCAAAAGATTTTAAATCTTGCGGAGCAATGTATTGAAGTAAATTTTGTTTATCTACTTGTTCATGTGCTTTTCCAGCAGTATACCCCACCGTTCTAGTATTTAGACGTGAGGCAATTTTCTTCTCAATACCATCAAAAGCACCACCACAAACAAAAAGGATGTTTTGAGTATTAACGGCAATCATTTTTTGATCTGGATGTTTACGACCTCCCTGAGGTGGAACATTAACGATAGCACCTTCCAATAATTTCAACAAACCTTGCTGTACTCCTTCACCACTTACATCTCTGGTAATACTTGGGTTATCACCTTTACGAGCAATTTTATCAATTTCATCAATAAAGACGATCCCTCGCTCTGCTGCTTGCACATCATAATCAGCCACTTGTAGTAGTCGAGTCAGAATACTTTCAATATCTTCACCCACATAACCTGCCTCTGTAAGTACTGTGGCGTCAACAATTGCAAAGGGAACTTGCAGTTTCTTAGCAATTGTTTTTGCTAACAAAGTTTTCCCAGTGCCGGTGTATCCGACCATGATAATGTTTGACTTCTCGATTTCAACATCATCACTCGATTTCTCTTGCATTAAACGTTTATAGTGATTATAAACCGCAACAGAAAGATATCTTTTTGCTTCGTCCTGACCGATTACATACTCATCAAGATACGTTTTAATCTCTACTGGTTTTGGTAATTGATCTTTCTCTAAGCCTAGTTTACTAGTCTTACTTGCAGAATTCTCTTTTACTATTTCTGAAGCTTGAACAGCACATTCATTACAAATATTAGCATTTTCCATACCCACGATGAAAAATCCTACTTTTGACTCAGGACGGCCGCAAAAGCTACAGTTTTTATTGATTTTTGCCATTATTTTTTTTTATATTTAGACAGGGCATGCCCCGTCTCTACATTCAAATTATTTTTTCTTTTCGTTAAACAAAACCTTGTCTATCATACCATAATCTAAAGCTTCTTGAGAAGTCATCCAGTAATCACGATCTGAATCTTTTTCAATACGATCAAATTCGTTACCAGAATGATCGGCAATGATGGTATAAAGTTCTTTCTTTAATTTTTGTATTTCACGAGCAGTAATCTCAATATCAGACGCTTGACCTTGCGCTCCACCCATTGGTTGATGTATCATTACGCGAGAGTGTTTCAGCGCCGAGCGTTTACCTTTGGCACCTGCAACCAATAATACTGCGCCCATAGAGGCAGCCATTCCTGTGCAAATAGTTGCCACATCAGAACTGATAAATTGCATGGTATCATAGATTCCAAGACCGGCATAAACTGAACCACCTGGTGTATTCAAATAGATAGAGATATCCTTGCCTGGATCAGAAGAATCCAAGTAAAGCAACTGTGCCTGAATGACATTGGCAGTATATTCGTCGACCTGTGTACCCAAAAAAATGATTCTATCCATCATCAGTCTAGAAAACACATCCATTTGCGTTACATTGAGTTGACGTTCCTCAAGAATGGAAGGCGAAATATAACTGCTGGTAATATCTACATATTTATCCAATGCCAAACCATTCATTCGAAGGTGTTTCGTAGCGTAGTCGTGAAAATCGTTCTTGTTCATATCGTTTATTTTTAGTGCTTTTAAAATTCAAAAAGGCTTTTAATCTACTTCAAGAAAAGAAACAAAGATAAGGATATTTTGTTTAATTTCTGAACGATTAAAAGCCTTTTTGGAAAAACCTAGAATAATTATTCTAGGCAACAATTATTTTGTTTCAAACAATTTATTGAAATCTTCAATTGAAACTTCTTTTTCTTCTAATTTAACAGCACTTTTGATCAAAGAAAAAACTTTTTCTTCTGCTACTTTATCAGCAAAATTTCTAACCGTCTCTTCTTTTTTCAACATGTCTTTGGCGTAGTTGGTAATCATATCATCACCCATTCCAATCATACCATATTGAGCAAATTGAGCTTTAGCCATTTTTTTAGCAAATCCCTCAACATCATCTTTCTCAACATTGATATTATTGGTTCTTACCAATTTATCTTTTATCAAATGCCATTTAAGATCCGCAATCATTTTTGGAAACTCTACTTCCAATGCTTCTGCTGTTGTGTTTTTATTTGAAGTCAACACCCAACGCTTAAGAAAGTCTTCAGGGAAACTGATCGCATTATATTTAGCTACCAACATCTCTTGAGCATCAAGTCCAAATTTATAGTCACTATCTGCCATTAAGTTTTCTTGCAAATCTTCTTTTATTTTTGCTTGAAAAGCTTCAAGTCCAGCCACAGTACCTTCGCCATACACTTTATCAAATAACTCTTGATCAACTTCAGATGCTTTGTAACGAGTTATACTGCCAATTGTAATTTGGAAATCAGCATTAATCTCCTTCGCCTCATCTTTTGTAATGCTTAACAAAGAGCTAATTTCAACTTCATTAGCAAAAGCCAATTGAGGATTAAAAGTAAGCACTTCACCTTTCTTAGCACCTACAAAAAGGGCTTTTTGAGCATCATCTTTCATGTAAGCTGGTGTTAAGGTTGCATCTTGTACAGCAATACCACCTTCCTTTACACTACCATTCTCTAACTCAACTAGCTCACCCTTCACCATATCTTTTTCTTCAACAATCTCTTCTTGAACATGCATACCATAACGGCCAGCATGCGCAGTAACTTGATTGTCAACCATTTCTTGACTAACTGCAATTTTATACAAATTTACTTTGTCATTTGCGGTCAATTCAACTTCAAATTCAGGTGCAATACCCAAATCAAAGATAAATTCAAATTCCTCTTGTGTATCGAAATCTATGGTTGAAGTTTGCTCAGCATTTGGAAGAGGTTCTCCCAAAACATTGATTTTATTCTCGCGAATATATTGGTATAGGTTTTCAGAAACTAATTTATTAATCTCTTCTGCCATAACAGCCTTACCGTACATTTTTTTCACCAAACTGGCAGGCACCATCCCTGGACGAAATCCTGGAATAGTTGCTTTTTTGCGGTAAGCGCTTAAGGATTTATTCACTTTTTCGGAGTAATCCGCTTTCTCAATGCGTAATGTTACAACAGCATTGTTTTGATCGAGGTCTTTTCTGACGATATTCATAAATATAATAATATAGTAATTTGCTGATATTTATCGTTTTTCTAACGGGGTGCAAAGGTACTAAAAAAGATATACAATTTACATTTAATGTATATTAAATGTTTCATCAGGAATCACACAAAGACATCTAATAATAGCAAACATTTATTTCAAGTTCAAAGTCCGTGAAAGATAGATAAGCTCGATATGTACAAAAGTGTAAGCTTTTTTTGATTGATTGAGTCGACATTGAACAGAATTTGCATATCCGATTCAATTTATTTACTTTTGCTAAAAATTTAATTTATGGCAGCATTTAAACGTATTTTATTGAAATTAAGTGGTGAATCGCTCATGGGCGAAAAGCAGTACGGCATTGATGAAAAACGCCTAGGTGAATATGCAAGTCAAATTACGGAAATTGCAGCCATGGGCGTGCAAGTGGCGATCGTAATTGGTGGTGGTAATATCTTCCGTGGACTCAGCGGTGCTTCTAAAGGATTCGATCGCGTACAAGGAGACCAGATGGGAATGCTAGCAACCGTTATCAATGGACTTGCATTGAATTCTGCTTTACAGGCTACTGGGGTTAAATCTAGAATGTTAACCGCTATTCGTATG
>CANFFA010000131.1 GCA_947445425.1 Paludibacteraceae bacterium | reverse complement strand
TACTTAGATATGAAAACTATAGACAGCACATTTACAGGTTTTGAATTTATTGATATGAGATCAGGTTCAGAATGCATTAAGATTAATAATAAAAATCAGATTTTAGTTCCATATAGATCCTATACTTCTGCATCAGTATTATTTCTACTTTTAGATGTAAAAAAAAGACTTGGTACTTTCACAGATGTTTATTTAGAAATGAATACGACTAAGATAATCAAAATGCCTTTTGAAAATACAACTAGTTTTCTAAATAATTTATTCTCAAACAAAGATTATTTTATTGCAAATCTTCAAAATACTTATAAAATAAATTCAGATGGATCTTTTCATAAAATTTTTGATGGTAGTTTGAGACCTATGTTCCAAAAAAATGATACCTTATATGGAACTTTTCAAGGTAAACTTTATAGATCGGTTGATGAATGTGAAAGTTGGACTGATACAGGAGTCTTTCAAAATTCACTTTCCAGCTTATTTTGCTACTTTATTGGAAATGAAATTATTGGGACAAATTATGGTCAATTATTTCATATTACAACTACAAAAGATGGTTTAACTGTTAGAGAAATTGACAATAATGGCTTAGCAAATAATTATATAACCTCAGTTTCTAAATTCAAAAACTCTGTATTTGTGACATCATTGACTGGCGTTTATTATATCCCATACAAAGACTTTTTTACATATAAAACAGCTGCAAAATAAATCATCATTTTAAAATTTCGTCCTTTAAAAGCCGCTCTCGAGTGGCTTTTTTTGTACCCATGAGAATACAAACCAAAACCTCCATCGACTTCCAACTTCCCGCTGACTTTGAAGCAGAACTCACCCGTTACAATGTGCTGCTCAGTGACGTAGGTGAACAAACCACGCCACTCACTTTGCCAGGAACACCACACAATATGCAGCTGATTGGCTACAGCAACCGCCTTGACAACTACTACAAGCCCATTTCCGAAATGGAGGTACTGGTTAGTGACGGGCTGTTTGTTCGCCCCTGCAATATGGCAATCCATACCGCAGATGAAACGGATGGCATTTCGGTTACACTCTATTTGGGAACGGGAGATTTTTACAGCCGTGTGGGAGACAAAATGCTGAGTGCACTCGCTTGGCCGGTCATTAAAAGTACCGCACAAGGACTGATTGATTTACTAAAAACAGAATTCTTTCATCCAAGTGACACCGCCATTTTTTGCGTTGCACAAATTGAAACAACGCAGGAGTATGTTTGGAGACGAGAAAGAATTACCGGTGTTACCCATCATGATGAGGACATTATAGAAACAAGGGTGGATGAAGAGGGCTATATTCTACGAGACGAGGAGGGAAATGTAATCAATTTCGTAATCGGTACCAAAACCACCTATACCCCGAAAAATGAATGGGTAAATAGTACCGAAAAACTAATCCTAAACGCTTTTGAATCGGAACTACCCGAAAATGTACTTCCTGCACATACCATGAGTGATGACATGGAGGCCTGTCAGGTTTCACTCACCATACTGCAAGGCGAACATACACAGAAGATTGTAGAAGATGGTGCAGAAATAACACTTCCCATTGGCTATGGCATGACACCGTTTTTGAAATTGCGGTATGTGCTTGAGACCATTTTCAATGGCTACACTTTGGACACATTCGCCATCCAATTGGTATGTGATGTTTTTGAAAACAAAATGTGTCTGATTAACAATGTTGCCGATACAATTTGTAGTGGAACACTCAAATTCGTTCAACTTATTCCCGAAATCTCCATCAAGGAATTTATCGACAAAACAGAAAAAATGTTTGCAGGTAAATTCATTATCAATGAGTTTACTAAAACGGTTACTTTCAACTCCTACAATGAAAAACTAACCATCCATGCCGATTTGGACCTATCAAACTACTTGGTCAGCTCACCCAAATTGGGAACGCCCGATTTTACAACCGTGGTCGTAAAATACAAATCAGACAATGTCAGCTCCACCAACGAAGCCCAAACCAAAACAGAGCTATTGGAATTTGAATTTTTGAACAGAATCAATACAAAAATGAGCAAGCTGTTTAAAAACTCAGCCGGTTCGGCTTATTACTATGTTGATTTGACTTTGTACTTACTGCAAATTACCGACATCATTCACAAAAACACCTCGGTAGTAATAGCCGGAAAGACCATCACCGAGGAGCAAAAAGCCTCTAATTTGGTGCAAATTATGACAATTGATAGTCATACTAATTCATCATTTTATTATGTTGTTCCACCCAATGTTTTTGGCTACCCTATATTTTATACAGCAATGCAATACATTGACTTGCATCCTGATATAGACTCATTTTACAGTGCTTACAAATCCTTCCGCTTAAACTCCAACATTCCCATAGAAGTGGAAATGAATATTCCCGACCAAGTCCTGGAAACTCTCAATTTTTCTACTCCTAAAATTTTACAAGGTCAGAAAGTAATGATTGAAAGTATTGTGCAAAAATTGGGGAAAAAGGATATTCAAAAAATGAAGTTACGGACTCTGCGAAGCTATCAATAAATCCCCTTTTGTGGAATAGTGGTCTGTCCTTTTATCCCCCTTTCGACTCATGTACTTTTGCACTATGATTCTCCACAGCACCCCAAATACGCCCCTGCTTGCTCCCCAATTTTACGATATGAACGCCGCACTGGCGGCCTATCAGAATTGGAGAGAGCTGCCGTTTTTGAGTATGGAAAGTTTTGTGAGCTTCATAAGCGAGCCAAGTGAGGAACGAAACGAGTTCCTTTCACTTTTTACACCCGAGATAAAAATCTACAATCAAATTGCCAAAAGATTCTACAACTGATGCCACAAAGTGAAATCATTATACAGGAAAGGTATTTGGCGGGAAACCCGATTCGGATTTCACTTTCACCACGATTGGACCAGTCGGCACAGTATAGAATCTATGAAGCAGGGAATTTGACAAAGCCCATCTTTAGCGGTATCGGCTATCAGCCCGATGAGTTCAATTGGGTGGAGGTAAATATCTCCTCACTCTTTAGCCAATTGCGCTCAGAAGCAGGAGTAAAACGCTACTACATTGCGCTTGTCAATGCATCAAATATGGAGTATGGTGGTACTTATTTCGATGTCTACGGCGGTGGAATCAGTAAGCTATTGTACAGGCAATTGAACACAGAGAGCATTTTTTCAACGAAATTAAAAAACACGAATGAAAACTTTTTCCTTACCACTCGTACGAATGGAAATCAAATCTGCATCCCCGAAAACGAATTGGGCTGGCTTTTCTACTACGCCAAAGGGCATAAGCTTTATGTAAAAGTGGACGGTGTGACTTTGGCAACTTATGACCACAGTGCCAATATAACGGACAGTTTAACGTGGCTTTATCTGCCAACTTTACGCATGAAAGCGGTTACGGATTTGAACAAATGGGTATCAGAATTTGAGATTCATTCAGACAACGGCTACGCCTGTTCAATTCTTATCACTGAATCCAAACAAAAAAGTGATTACGCCCTTATGTTTAGAAATTCATGGGGAGCATGGGAAAGTATCTCAATTGAGGGGGAAATTGAGTTTACACCCAAATTTGATGAAAAACCAAAAATAGCGGAATTCGATCTATCGATTCTGGACTTCGTAAAAAAACCACAACGCAAAGAATTGAGCAGTATATATACGGCTGAACTCGGCTACAAAACCGATGACGAGCGGCTCTTTCTTTTGGATATGCTGCAAAGTGACCAAGTCTATTTTCAAGTGAGCGGTGTAAACTATGCTGCCGGTGTAAGTTCATCAACAAGTGCATTTGTAAATACAAAGGCTGAACCCACAAGCATCAATGTGACCATTGAGCTATTGGACAGTGATACCAATTACAGCCCGATAATGGAGGAGGCAAATTTCAATCTTTTGGCAAATAACAACGGAGAAGAGATTTCAACTTCCACTGAAGCTGACATTCTAATACAATAAAAATCATGGCAAAGAAAAGATTCCCTTCAGAAGATATTCCAAAAATTGGTCATGCCGTTGGCAATAAAGACAAACTACTGATAGGAAAAAACGATACCGGCGAAACGGTGTACGCAAACGTGGAAGATTTGCCTTATGCCAAATCCTCCGAAATAGCAAACCTCGTTACGAAAGTCCCTGGAAAAGGACTTTCCACGCTTGATTTTACTGCCCAAGACAAAGCCATAGTGAATTCTGCCGTGAGTGGCGAGGAGTTTTACCGCTTCATCTCCAACAGTAATTATGCAGACCAAATGGTAATTGAAAGGGCTGCTTATGACAGCAAAAATGCTATCAAAGCAGAAGCAGTCAAGACAGCCCAAAATACTTTCATTGCCGATGATGCAATATTGAAAATCATCACGGAGATAAATGCCAGGACATTCGGTTTAGAAATCTTTATGAATCAATTCCTCTTGACAGATGAATTTGAAATCATTCTCGATGACAACGAAAATCCGATTATTACCAATGAGTTTCAATCCAGCTATTTATACCGCTATGTGATGGATGAAATTGGCAATTTCATTTTTGATGAATTCAACAACTTAATCACCTATTAATCAAACAATAAATCAATATGAAACTAACAGATTTAACCATCTCCAAAGGTTCAAATTACGTTTTCGTAAACAGCAATCAATCAACGAGTGTGAACGGAACGAATTTGCAATCGGCCTATAACATGGCAAAGCAAAAAGCACCTAGCATAACCAACAGAATTTCTGTCATTGTTGCCCCCGGCAAATACACTTTCAGTTACCCATTTCTTGTGGATGCCGATTATATCGACATTGTATCCATCACAGGTGCTGCCGATGTACTGATTGACAAAATCAATGTGACAGCCAATAATGTCTATTTGAAAGGGATTAATTTAGGAACAGGTAAATTTCAGATTGGCGACAATCAAATAAACCTCATTTGTGAAAATTGTGCAGCCGGAGCACAAAGTTTTGGGTATAGTTCGGGAACCGTATCGGGCACTTTCATTAACTGCAAAGCCTTGGATGCCTCCTTTGGTTCGGGTTGTGTGGCAAGTGGCACTTTTATTGGCTGCCTATCGGGTGCATACAGCTTTGGCGGTGGAAATGGCGGAATAGCAAGCGGTATTTTCCGAGATTGTGCCGTTGGAAATCCATCGAATCGAACAGGTTGGAGTTTCGGCGGAAGTTATGACCAATCCGAGGAGTACACGGCAACGGGCACTTTTCACAATTGCATTGGTGGAAATATGTGTTTTGGCGGTGCAGCAAATGTAAGCGGTATATTTTACAAATGCGTGGGTGGTATACAGTGCTTTTCGCATGGAAAAAGGTTCAGTGGCAGGGCGTATCATTGTGTAGCCAGTCATTACTCCTTTGGCGGAATGTACCAGGGCAATGGAGCACAATTCAGTGGAAAAGCCTTTCACTGCGTGGGAGGAGCAGGAAGTTTCGGAAATACCGAACTCAGCGGTAAAGTTTTTCACTGCATCATTGATGTAAATGGCGTAGTGGTGGATGGAACAAAGAACACATTTACAGCTGTTTCAGGCAGTGGCAAAACAAGGTATTGTGTTGATGGCAACGACAATGCAAATAACCAAGGGTGAGAATAACAATTAAAAAAAACAATCAAACAAATAAAATTACAAGATGAAAAACATCAGAGCAACAGTAGAAAACCAGTGGATGGAAGTTAGAACAGTGATTCTAACTGAGGAGCAATTGACCATTCGATATAGTCAAAAGGAGGAGGACAAAGAAAAGAGACTAGCCCTATCAGAAATGATAAAGCAGCAATCCGAAGTCCCGATAAACGGAGAGGAAAAGGACGTTGTTTCGGCAATTTATGAAGGGAACAAACCCGTTCTAAAAGAGGGTGATGTCTATCAATTCATTGATTGCGTGATTGCCATTGATGGCAGCAATGCCCTAGTACATGGCCTATTGAACTGCCGAGTGAACGAAGACCAAATACAAATCAGATTTTAAAAACCCAAAACAATGCAATTACTTTTCATCCCCTCGCTACTCGCCGGGGACATGCCCACTTTCTTTCTAAAATTGGCCATCGTCTTTTTACTTTGGATCATCGTTTTTATTGCCTCCATTGTAGACTTAAAAACGGGGATTGATGCCAGCAAGCGACTCGGAAGTTTCAAAACAACTTCCAAAGGCTTGCGCCAAACCATTAAAAAGAACCTCCAATACATCATGCTACTTTTTGTCGGACTGCTTTTTGATTTTGTTCTCAGCTACCTTTCAACTCTCAGTGACATTCTTCCCATACTTGGGATGTTCAGAATTCCGATATTCTCCTTACTCGGAGTACTCGTAATCCTTATTATTGAAGCCATATCCGTAAAAGAAAACCTGGACAAAGGCAGTGGAAAGGAGATGGTTTCACCCGAGCTACTCAATATGGCCCTTGACATCATAAATACATTGGGGGACGATAAAATAAAATCTATCACCCAACTAATTGCGAAGAAAAATGAACCTCAGTAAAAATTTCACCCTCGAAGCGTTTTGCAAAACAACTTCGAATTTTCCGAACATCCCTCAGAAATCGGACATCTTGGCGATGTCGGAGCTATGCAAGAACGTTCTCCAGCCATTACGAGATTTGTTTGGGCATGAGATTAATATTTCAAGTGGCTACCGAAGTTTAGCGGTCAACAAAGACAAAGGGGGAACAAGCAAACCACTTTCGCAACATTGCAAAGGTGAAGCCGCTGATTTGAAAAGCATAGACAATGCTTT
>CANFFA010000130.1 GCA_947445425.1 Paludibacteraceae bacterium | reverse complement strand
TTACAGACGGAGGTGACTGTTACTTATTTGCTTGTACTTTGGCAAATGAAAAAAAAGTAATGATAGAGTGTGTAAAAAGTTAAACTGTTCACGTGTAGAAAATCAAACGGAGCATTTCAAGCTATTGTCAGCTTTGAAATGCTCCGTTTAATTTTAGGTCTAAATTATAAATCTAGGCACTGAATTACTTCAATAACTTCAATTGCACCCTTTTACGATCCACATCTACCTCCATTACACGAACCAAAACGTGTTGATGAACGGATACAACCTCGGCAGGATTGCTGATAAATTTATCCGATAGTTGGGAAATGTGTACCAAGCCATTTTCCTTAATACCTACATCCACAAAGGCTCCAAAATTAGTAATATTGGTCACTATACCTGGCAATTCCATACCCGTGCATAAATCTCCTATTTTCTTTACATTGGGATCAAATTCAAATACCTTAATTCCACTTCGTGGATCGCGACCTGGCTTTTCCAACTCTTGTAATATATCATTCAAAGTTGGTAAGCCTATTTTAGCAGTACAATACTTCGATAAATCTAAACTTTTTTTAAGTTCCTTATTTTGAATTAGTTCTATTAAATTAGTGCCCAAATCTTTGGCCATTTCCTCTACTATCGAATAGCTTTCTGGGTGAACTGCTGAATTATCCAGTGGGTGAATGGCATCAGGTATCCTCAAGAATCCAGCACATTGTTCAAAAGTCTTTGCACCCATTTTGGGTACTTTCATCAACTGTTTTCTGCTGCTAAAAGCACCATTTTCAGTTCTATAATCAACAATATTCTGTGCTAAACCCGGTCCAAGTCCCGAAACATAAGTCAAAAGATGCTTACTGGCGGTATTGAGGTTTACACCTACCTTATTAACGGCATTCTCAACCGTTTGATCTAGGGCTTTTTTTAACTGACCTGGATCTACATCATGTTGGTATTGCCCTACTCCTATTGACTTAGGATCAATTTTTACCAATTCAGCCAATGGATCCATTAACCGACGGCCAATGGATACAGAACCTCTTACGGTTACATCAAATTCTGGAAACTCATCCCTCGCTATTTTCGATGCAGAATAAATAGAAGCTCCGTTTTCACTCACCACAAAAACTTGAACCTCTCTATCAAAACGGGTATTTTGTATAAATTGTTCCGTCTCTCTACTTGCCGTACCATTACCAATAGCAATAGCTTGAATATCATAAGCTTCTACAAGTTTTTGAACCTTACGCATGGCTTGTGAAGTTTCGTTTTGAGGCGCGTGTGGATAGATGGTTTCATTGTGTAACAAATTACCCTGTGCATCCAAACATACTAATTTACAGCCACTTCTAAATCCAGGATCGACTCCCAAGACACGCTTCTGACCCAATGGAGGTGCCAATAACAATTGTCGTAAATTTTCAGCAAATACACGAATAGCTTCAGTATCCGCCTTCGTTTTACTTTCTGAAGCAAACTCAGTTTCTATACTGGACTTCAACAAACGTTTGTAAGCATCACCCACTGCCTCAACAACTTGTTGCGAGGAAGCCAATTTCCCTTTCACGAAGATACGTTCCAGTCTCTCCACACAATGTTCATCCTCTGGACCTATACTTATTCTCAAGAAACCTTCATGCTCCGCCCTGCGCATCGCCAACAAACGGTGTGAAGAACAACGACTTAATTTCTCGTTAACATCAAAATAGTCCCTGTATTTTTGACCTTCTTCTTCCTTGCCTTTTATTAGTTTAGATGAAATTAAAGCTTCACGAGCAAAAATATTACGCACCGCATTACGTGCTGATTCACTTTCATTTACCCATTCAGCAATAATATCCCTAGCTCCCTTTAAAGCTTCCTCTGTACTCACAACTGCTTCATTCACAAATGAGAGTGCAATTCCTTCTACATCATTTGAATCCTGCTTCATCAGCTTCTCCGCTAGAGGTGCTAGACCTTTTTCGCGTGCAATTTCAGCTCTAGTTCGTCTTTTAGCCTTATAAGGTAAATAAATATCCTCTAATTCAATGATATTCCAGCAATTATCTATCCTTGTCTTTAATTCATCAGTAAATTTACCTTGTTCCTCAATGGATTTCAAGACCGCAATTTTTCTTTTGGCCAACTCACACAATTTATCATAATGATCTTTAGTATCAGCCAATTGAACCTCATCCATCGCATCTGTCATCTCCTTGCGATAACGGCTGATAAACGGAATGGTAGCTCCTTCTATAAATAATAAAATAGCATTTCTAACCTGTTTCTCTGTCAGTTGTAAGGCAGATGCTATAAGTGCAATAAATTTTACTGGAATAGTTGTTTGTTCTGTAGACATTTTTGTGTATTATTTTAATGCAAAATCTTAAAAATCAATTCTTTCATCAAGTCACCCTCAGTTGTACTTACATTATCAATCCCTTTGCAACGAGCATCCGTTTCACGAATATAAGTAATGATGTTCATCGTTTTCCAGGCACCAAAAGCTTTAGCTGCCAATTGATAATCCTTGACAAAAAACGGATTAATTTTCAATTCAGAAGCTACAGCCGCAGGGCTTTTGTCAGGTAAATAATGATACATCATCAAGTCACTGAAATACTTAAAGAGTTGCGTCAATACCATTACCATCGGATTGGCCTTTTTATTTTCAGCAAAATACTGAATAATCCGGTTGGCTTTTAATACATCTTTATTCATCAAGGCATTTTGTAATTCAAATACATTAAAATCCTTACTAATGCCTATATTTTTTTCAATTAATTCAGGTGTAATTTGTGGCATATTCGCTGGTTTGGTTAATACCAACTTCTCCAGCTCATTCGCCATTTTACAAAGATCGGTACCCAAGTACTCCGAAAGCATTGCAACTGCCTTATCCTCAATGGCTACATTTTTACTTTTTGCATAATTACTAATCCATTTTGGCATTTCATAATCACGGATTTTAACCGATTCATACACCACGCCCCCAATTTTGTCAATATCAAGCACCCATTTTTTACGTTTATCAGGGGTACCATATTTATAGCACAAAACCAAAATGGTGGATTGTAAGGGCTGTTTAAGATAATGTGTAATATCATCCCAATCCTTAATCAACTGAGCCTCTTTAACAATGATTACCTGATATTTAGATAACATTGGATAACGCTTGGCGGCATTGATTACCGTTCTGATGTCCACATCTTTTCCATACAAAATGCTTTGATCAAATTCTTTTTCAGATTCAATCAGGACATTTTTTTGTATAAAATCTGAAATCAAATCTATATAATAAGCCTCCTCACCCATCAATAGGTATACCGGACTATACACTTTCTTGCGTAAATCGGTCATTACCTGATCATAAGAGACTTTTTCTGTTTTTGCCATAAATTATAAATTATCAAATGAAAGCAAAAGAAAATACCTACCTGCAATTGTCACTCAAACCTCAAATGCTTAATGGTATCACTTTTATTAATCAAAGAAGTAAGAGACTTTACTCCAATATTCAAATGCTCTTCAACAAAACTAGCTGTAACTTTTTTATCACTCTCAATTGTTTTTACCCCATCATCGTGCAATGGCATATCAGAGATCAACAACAAAGCACCAATAGGAATAGAATTATAAAAACCCGCTGTAAATAAGGTAGCCGTTTCCATATCAATGGCCATGGCACGCGTTGATTTTAAATACTCATTAAATTTAGGATCATGCTCCCACACCCTTCTATTGGTAGTGTAAACAGTTCCCGTCCAATAATCTTTACCGAAATTACGTATATTGGACGAAACAGCTCTTTGTAAACTAAAGGCAGGTAAGGCTGGAATTTCTGGTGGAAAATAATCGTTTGAAGTTCCCTCACCACGTATTCCGGCACTAGGAAGTATGTAATCACCAACTTTGTTTTTATCTCTTAAACCACCACACTTTCCTAAAAAGAGTACAGCTGTAGGATGGATTGCTGACAAAATATCCATTATAATAGCAGCATTAGGGCTTCCCATACCAAAATTTATAATCGTAATACCATTTGCTGAAGCATTAGGCATATTTCCATCACGGCCTAATACCTCTACACCGAACCATTCCGCAAATAAATCTACATAAATATTGAAATTTGTAAGCAAAATAAATTTGGTAAATTCATTTAGGGGACGTTTTGTATAGCGAGGAAGCCAGTTCTCAACAATTTCTTTTTTTGTCTTCATAGGTTATTAAATATTGTTTTTGTAATTTCGCAATCCAGATGTAATTCATCACTAAATAGCTAACGAGAACAAAAATACGAAAAATGTTGCAACTAAACCTTCCAGCCTATGATTTTAGGGTAAAAAAGATGAGCGATAAATTAGTCATATTTGATAGTCAACGAAAAAAATATGTAGCATTGAATCCTGAGGAGTGGGTACGACAGCATTTTATTCGCTTTCTGATTGAAGAAAAGGGATATCCTGCAGCACGATTGGCAATAGAGAAGCAATTGGAAATGAATGGAATGAAAAAAAGATGCGACGCAATTCTTTACAATGAGTGGGCAGCACCTTTACTTATTATAGAACTTAAAGCACCACATATCCCGATTTCTCAAGCCACTTTCGATCAAGTAGCCGTATATAATGCCAAATTAAAAGTTGATTTTTTTATGATTAGCAATGGTTTAGAACATTATTGTTGCAAAGTGAATGTAGAAAATAGTCGATATGATTATTTTAATGAAATACCGACTTACAATCAATTGCTAGAAACTGTCGAAAGGATTTAAATTCTTTCGACAGTTTTTTTATAAGCTACAATACTCATTTCAATAATAAAAACTGCTATTAAACATAAAATATATCTTGATTTGAGTAAAATACTAGTTCAATATCATTTTTAAGTAAATTCCATAACTACCTATAAAACAAATATATAAAAAATTTTGTTGAAAAATTGATTGTTAAAAGTGTAGTTTGATAACAAAATTTAACTATAATAATTATGATTTTGTGTTGTAGAACATGTAATTTTGCACCATCAAATAATTCAACAAAAGAAGAAATTTATTTTAAAAACATATTACAATGAAAAAGATTATTTTATTCATCATGATTGCTTTTACTACTAGTACTTATGCAATCAACCCTACTGTAAACGGAACCTTTTCTAAACTAAGTAATGCTACAACTTTTCAAACCATCCGTCAATACTTAGGCGTAAATAACTCACAAGCAGAGGAGTTAGAAACTGTTTTTTCTACAACCTCACAAAAATTGACTACTGCTTCTGAAGAGAACAATGATATTTCGGCTGAAAATGCTATCAACTACAATTTAAACAGTGTAAAAAGCATACTTTCTCAAAGCCAATATAGAAAATATCTACTTTTCATAAGCATGTCTATTAAAAGTGAGAGCGAAATAGCTCAAAACTAATCAGACCATACAAACAAAAAAAATGAAAAAGTTAATTATATTTTCTTTACTTCTCATTGCGGGAAGTATTTATGGGATTAATCCAAGTGCTTACGGTGTATTCTCTAAATTGAATAACAAAAGTACGCTTAGCAAGCTTGCCACTTACCTGAATGCAAATGAAGAACAGACTTCTGAATTGGAAACAATTTTTTCTTGCACAGAGAAATTGCTGAAATCTTCATTAAGTGAGGACAATGAATCATACTCGGCAAGTGCAATCAATTACAACCTAACCAGTGCAAAATCGGTATTATCCAAAGCTCAATATCACAAATACCTAACACTTATTAATTCATCCATTATAAATGAAAGTGGAAGTGATAAAATTAATAAGTAATTGATTTACTTTCAATTACAAAATTGATACATTGAATACGGACCAAAGACTCGCCAATAGGGAGAGTTAAATTAAATTGGTTAAAAATATAAAGGGTAATCTCAAGAAGAGAATACCCTTTTTTATGTATATTAAAACTCAATAAGCTATACGCTCTTGGCTTTAACCCTCAAAATGATCTTATTATCATTCAATTCCCGCAAAGCATCATTCGCAATCCAGCGAGATGATTTTGTGTTTTGCTGAAGAATGCGATTTGCCACTTCAACTCCTTCCAACCTTAGAAACTCATTTCGTTTACCAATCTGACGTAAAGCCCAATTAACAGCCTTCCTGACAAAATTCCTATCGTCCCAAGCCTCGCGCTCTATGTGACTATAAAAGTGGCAAAAAAGATCGTTTGTAGCCTTTTTATCATGAAAAGCAAGCTTACACATTAAGGTGAAAGCAGTTCTTTTTACAAATTCTTGTTCTTGATTAGAATATTGATCTATTTTCTGCAATACGAATGGTGTTTTCACTAACACATCACAAACACTATCACACAAATCCCAAGAATCAAAATCATTTACCCAAAGATCAAATTGAGTTTCAGTTATTAAACTTGGAATTTCAATCATTCCGGCCAATAAACGTGCTTCATGTATCTCAGTAGCCCATAATTCTAGGGCTAAGTCATGATTTTTAGCTATTTTCTTGGCCAGCTGCCTCAAAAGTGGAACTTTAACCCCCAACGCTTTCTCAGTATTAATGCCAAAATGGGACATTTTTGCAAAATGTGATGGAGTTGAAAGTTGTTTCAGTTGAATTAAAACCTCATCTAAATTCATTTGGAATTATTTAAACACCTCAATATTACTCAAACGCTTCCTGGTCTCTCTGTCAAAAAAAAGCAATGCAGCTTGATCAGGAGCATCAATTAAATACTTAGACGGATCTTGGATATATTCTGTGGTAGGTATTAAATGGTATTGATAAACCCCATTCAGCACTCCCTTGTGGATATAAACTGGAATAACACTGCTTTTTACAATCATTGTAGACTTCGCATCTATCTCTACC
>CANFFA010000129.1 GCA_947445425.1 Paludibacteraceae bacterium | reverse complement strand
GTTTGTCTGTTTTCGAATTGAGAAGTAAAGCACGACGATTGGTAAAAGAACACAAGGTTCAAATCCTTATTATTGACTATTTACAGTTGATGAATGCCAGCGGAATGAGCTTTGGTAGTCGTGAACAAGAAATTAGTATCATCTCACGCTCTTTGAAAGGATTGGCAAAGGAATTAGACATCCCCATCATAGCACTTTCACAGCTCAATCGTGGAGTAGAAGGGCGTACTGGTTACGAAGGAAAGCGACCTCAACTATCGGATTTACGTGAATCGGGTGCCATTGAGCAAGATGCGGATATGGTTTGCTTTATTCACAGACCTGAGTATTATAAAATAACGGAAGATTTACAAGGGAATTCTACACTCGGAATTGCGCAAATCATTGTTGCAAAGCACCGTAATGGTGCTACTGATGATGCTGATTTAAAGTTCAAAGGGGCTTATGCCAAGTTCATGAATAAGGATGACAAAGACATTGATGACAATCCTTTTGGAAACAGCGGATTCCAAA
Organism: Paludibacteraceae bacterium; assembly: GCA_947445425.1. Classification (GTDB taxonomy): domain Bacteria; phylum Bacteroidota; class Bacteroidia; order Bacteroidales; family Paludibacteraceae; genus Paludibacter. The sequence goes on along the minus strand of CANFFA010000129.1, from coordinate 6,393 downwards.
CTATTTCATCTAAAATGAATGATGGAAACTCCAATTTTTACCCTGATGCTCCAGCATTGAGTACACAAATGCCAGCCCCCTTCCTAGGAAGTGGGCAAAAGGACGAAATGCCATTTTAACCAAAAGCGGGTAGTGAAAATTCACTACCCGCTTTTGGTATTTATCTATAAATCAAATATTATCATCAAATTCACTCAAGTTCTTTTCTACGTTGAATAGCATCCCTTAATTTAACGGCCAACTCATACTTTTCTTCTTGCAAAGCTACCTCTAGTAATTCATCCAATGCGTCCAAAGGAAGAAGATCCAAATCTTCAACAGTAAGGTCATCCAGACCGATTTGAGTAGTCTCCTGTTTTTGTGTTTGCGCTTCAGTCTCAACCTCAGTTCCGACAAGCTCCAAAATCTCAGACTTAATAAATATTGGACAATCAGCACGTACTGCCAAAGCTACAGCATCAGAAGTACGGGCATCCACTACTATTAATTTGTCATCCTTTACGATGTGAAGTTCTGAAAAAAACACATCATTAATCATATCATAAATAACTACCTTTTGCAATTTGGCTTCAAATAAATTCAATAAACTTTTAATCAAATCATGCGTCAAAGGTCGGGGTGATTTTTTTTTATTCATTTTCAATGCAATCGACTGTGCTTCAGGCTCACCAATCATCACTGAAAATCTTCGACTCCCAAACTCCTCACTTAACACTAGCCCATATGTACCAATAACTGTTTGATTATAAACCAATCCTGTAATCGTTAATTTTATTTCTGTCTCCATCTGCTTATTTCAATTCTTACTGAGTCCCATTAGACCAATTATTAAACCTTCAACAAATGTACTTATTTTTTTATTAGTATGAATTATTTCAACATCATTTATTGAGAAAGTAAATAAAAAAGAATCAACAAAATAATAAAATAAAAAATCTCTGGAAGCAGTCTTTATTTTTAATTTCTTATCCGTACTTTTGCTTTCCCAATTTTGAAAATTGAATCGATGCTGGGAAAGTTAATTGTGAATTATTAATTGTGAATTATTCCGCCGTGTATATTAAATCAAACATACTTATAAGAAACAAACGTGCTACTTTCGATTTTGAAATAACAGAGCGCTTTACTGCTGGCATACAGCTATATGGCACAGAAATAAAATCAATTCGTGATGGTAAAGCTGGATTATCAGATACCTTCTGTACCTTTATCAACAATGAATTGTGGATATTAAACATGCACATATCTACCTACTTCTTTGGAACCTATAATAATCATGATGTCCGCCGAGCACGAAAATTACTACTCAATAAACGCGAATTAAAAAAACTAAGTCGCGGGACAAAAGAAACTGGCTTAACCATTATACCCACAAAATTATTCATCAATGAAAAAGGATTGGCTAAAATGGAAATTGGCCTAGCCAAAGGAAAGAAAAACTACGACAAACGACAAAGTCTTCGTGAGAAAGAAGACAAACGCAGTATAGACAGAGCGATGAAAGAATAATCACAAGCCCCAAATCTACAATAGATTGGGGCTTTTATTTAGCAATTAAGTAGCTATCAAGAGCTAAACTACTCTTTCAAAATCCTCTAAAAATTCGTATCTTTGCGAATAATTAACAGTTAAATATCATCGTTAAAATTCATATTTAGACAATTTACAATTAAAAATTGAAAACAGCATTCTAAATCATTCATTTAAAGAGTGCTGAACCAAATTATTAATTGTGAATTATTAATCAATAATCACTTACACAAGCTATGGCAAAAGAATTAAAAGAATTAACTTCAAGAAGCGATAATTACTCACAATGGTACAACGACCTAGTCATTAAAGCTGACCTAGCAGAAAACTCAGCAGTTCGGGGTTGTATGGTTATTAAGCCTTATGGATATGCCATTTGGGAAAAAATTCAAGCAGAATTAGACCGTATGTTCAAAGAAACAGGACACGTAAATGCTTATTTCCCAATGTTTATCCCCAAATCATTCTTAAGTAAAGAGGCGGAACACGTTGATGGTTTTGCAAAAGAATGTGCTGTGGTTACACACCATCGTTTGAAAAACAGTCCAGACGGGAAAGGTTTAATTGTAGATCCAGATGCAAAATTGGAAGAGGAATTAATCGTTCGTCCTACCTCTGAAACGATTATATGGAGTACCTACAAAGGATGGATACAATCCTACCGTGACTTACCAATTTTGTGCAACCAATGGGCCAATGTGGTTAGATGGGAAATGCGTACCCGCTTATTTCTACGTACCACAGAATTCCTATGGCAAGAAGGTCACACAGCGCATGCAACAGAAGCAGAAGCCTTAGAAGAGACCAAAAAGATGTTGGAAGTGTATGCAGATTTTGCTGAAAGATTTATGGCTGTACCAGTAATTAAGGGAGTAAAAACTGCCAATGAACGTTTTGCCGGAGCACTTGACACTTTTTGCATTGAAGCATTAATGCAAGATGGAAAAGCCTTACAAGCAGGGACATCACACTTTTTGGGACAGAATTTCGCCAAAGCATTTGATGTTACCTTCATGGACAAAAACAACAAATTAGACCATGTTTGGGCATCTTCTTGGGGTGTTTCTACTCGACTAATAGGCGCATTAATTATGACCCATTCGGATGACAATGGCTTGGTACTACCTCCTAGCCTTGCTCCTTTCCAGGTTGTAATTGTACCTATTTATAAAAACGAAGAACAATTGGCGCTTATATCAGAAAAAGTAGCCGAAATTGTTACAAAACTTAAAGCATTGGGCATTTCTGTAAAATTCGACAACAATGACAACAAGAAACCAGGTTGGAAATTTGCTGAATATGAATTAAAAGGAGTTCCTGTACGTTTGGCCATGGGTGCTCGCGACCTTGAAAATGGTACTGTAGAAATTGCACGTCGCGACACTTTAACAAAAGAAACAGTGAGTTTGGAAAACATTGAGATTCACATCAATGAATTACTCAAAGAGATTCAAAAAAACATTTTCCAAAAAGCTTTCGATCACCGAGCATCAGTAACACGTGAAGTGAATTCTTATGATGATTTCAAAGTAGAAATAGAAAAGGGTGGATTCCTACTCTGCCATTGGGATGGTACTCCGGCAACAGAAGAATTGATAAAGGAAGAGACCAAAGCCACTATACGATGCATTCCTTTAGAAGGTGATAAAACACCTGGAGTATGTATGGTAACAGGAAAGCCTTCTGTACAAAGAGTAGTTTTCGCAAGAGCATATTAAATCTAAACTCAAACCCTACACAATCAAAGGATTCGTACTGAACAATAAAGTTGCTTCATTGAAATCAATAGAAATTCTATTTGAAATCATTGAAGCAGCTTTTTTTTATTTGACACTGAAACCTAAAAATTACATTGATCCATAATAATTGGACTCCACCTACTTTTTACATTGATCCCAATTTAGAGGAGTAAAAGATATTCCATTCTTTATATTTAGGCTTGCTAAACTTTTTGCATAATAATTTCACTCCACCTACTTTTTACATTGATCCAATGATGATTATTATGTAAGTTTTGGACACAAAAAAAGACCTAACTTTTTCAAGTTAGGTCTTTTCAGCGGAGAGAGAGGGATTCAAACCTATACATTCATAGGATATCATAAACTATCTATATGTGCTAAAATTCAGTTGTTTATGTATTTAATAATTTTAAATAAAATCACGAAATATCATTGTATATCTCATTTTTAGTCCCTATATTTGTGAGGTCGGGACTAAAAATTATTTATATGCAAATCAAGAAAAAGTACTTATTCTTTCTGGACAAAGAAGGTTCAGAAAAAGCAGGTTATAAACCTGATGCCAAATTACGTTTTCGTATAAGGTACGATAAAACTAAAATTGTTGCTTTCAATGTTGGCTATCGTGTTAAACTAGACATGTGGATTAAAGATGCTCAACGGTGTAAATCGGGGAGTACACATGGAGAGTTGAAAACATCAGCAACTGAAATAAACAATGAAATTCAAAGACTCGAAAATCTGGCAAACGAAGTTTTTAAAACTTTTGAAGTCAATAATCAATTTCCTACCGAAAGTGAATTTCGGGATGCTTTTAATGAAGCAAATGGAAAACAGGTGGGGACTGAACCCGACATACCTCAAACATTCTTCACAATCTTCGATGAGTTTACCCGGACAATGGGTTGGCAAAACTCATGGACACCTGCCACATTTACAAAGTTTGCTACTATTCGTAAACATTTGTACTCTTATAATTCAAAACTTGACCTAAAGTACATATCAGAAGAAGATATGCTTCGATTTATCGACCATTTACAAATTGAAGGCCTTAGAAACACCACAATTGCAAAAAATGTTGCTTTTGTAAAGTGGTTCTTGCGTTGGGCATTTGGTAAGGGGTTTTACACTGGAAATCTACATTTAACTTGGAAGCCCAAATTAAAAGGTACTGATGGTAATCAAAAAGAAGTGATCCATTTAACCTGGGATGAACTCATGAAGCTTTATGATTTTGACTTTAGTACCGCAAAAAAGAAAGTAAAGGACAATAGTGGCAATTTGCTTTTAGACAATCAAGGAAATGTGCAAGAAGTCGATTTAGAAGAAGAAAATAAAAAGGCATTGGCACGTGTAAGGGATGTTTTTTGTTTTTGTTGTTTCACATCCTTACGTTATTCAGATGTTGCGAAACTAAGTCGCTCTGACGTGAAAAATAGATTTATTTCTATTGTAACACAAAAAACGATTGATGGTCTTAAGATTCAGTTAAATAAATATAGTAAATCAATTCTGGACAAGTATGAATACGTTCAATTTCAAAACAATAAGGTGTTGCCTGTAATCAGTAATGTAAAAATGAATGTGCATTTAAAAAATATGGGTGAAATTGTTGGTTTAAATGAATCCCAACGAATTGTCTATTTCAAAGGTAACGAACGCATTGAAGAAGTTTACCCAAAATATGAATTACTGACAACCCATTGTGGTAGACGTACCTTCATTGTCAATGCATTGTTTTTAGGTATACCTGCTGAAGTCGTTATGCGTTGGACAGGACATAGTGATTACAAAGCGATGAAACCTTATGTGAAAATTGTAGACGAATTGAAAGTGCAAGAGATGAATAAGTTTAACTTAAAATAGATTAAGTGCCAATAAGTTGCTATTTAATCAAATAACTAAAAAAAAACAATATGGATAAAGATGTAGTACAATCTATGTTACATTATATACTAGACGATATTAAAAATTACTGGATAAAAGAAATTAACACTGAAGGAAGTAATTTTAATTTTGATTCCCAAGATGTTTTTAGAATTGCTTATGAGGAATGCATCACTAAATGGAAATTAATTGAAGAGTATCCCCCAGAGGTTTTAAGCGATGAAAGGGTCGGGATTTTACAAGACATCAAGAAAACAGCAACTGAAATCGTAGGGCTTTATGAAAAACATAAAAACTTATTTAGACAGTATAATAGGGAAGACCTTATGTTAAACACTTACAAAGCTAAAAATCCAAATTACGGAACTATTACAAATAAAGAATTGAAAACAATTCTAGGATATGAAATGGAAATACCTAGCAGAGATAAATACTACAAATCAACATTCTATAATCAATTTGGATTTATTCTGAATGACTATCACTTTGAGATTAATGTGTTTTGTAAATATCTCTTACTTGAGATAAAAAATAATTTCAAGGAAACTGAGAAATATAAAACATTAATTGAAAATTCTGACTTGGCTCCCTACTTTTCAATGGGTTTAGTTTATGAAGCATATAAATTCAGTAATGGGATTCTATTTGAAAGTTTGTCTGAATTGGATTTCTACAAATCAATCAATTTATTACAGATAGACTCACATTTAAACATCGTGAAATCTGAAATAAAAAGAGCATATTATGTTTTGCATAATTTCTCGAATTGTATTGAAAATAAAGAAGTACGAAATTATTGGATAAGTACGATTCTTCATCGATTAAAGAAAGATGAATCAAATTACTTTTCAAAATATAGGACAGTTGTAAGTGAAAATGCAACTAAAGATGATACTCGATTTGCACGAGATGTTGACCAAATATTCAAGCCTTACAGAATCAATTAGTCTCATTATCTATCACTGACCACCTTTTAACCACTTTTTTCAAAAACAAAGGAGTATTATTTATTTGATTATCAAATAAATAATACTCCTTTGTTTTTAAATTTTCCACCTACCCTCCACTATCAATTCATCATACATTTGCAGTGTTCGAATATCAATCAATAATAGCCAAAGTACAAGGCTAATTTATTAATTAAAAACATTACAAGCTATGACAGTTAAAGATCTTAAGCAGAAACATTTATTTGAGTTGACAGGTGAAGAGTTTATTTTCCTCCAACAAAATT
>CANFFA010000128.1 GCA_947445425.1 Paludibacteraceae bacterium | reverse complement strand
ATTGATAGATGCAAAACTATACAATATCTTCGCCTATCTAATTTATGCAGGAGCCATGCTTTTGCTGATTCTTACGATATTTGTAGCACCAGATATTAAGGGTTCGAGATCTTGGTTAGTGTTGGGTCCGGTCAGTTTTCAACCTGCAGAACTTGCTAAAATGGCTACTGCTTTGGCACTTGCTAAATTTATGAGTTCGTATAACTACAAATTAAAAAAATGGAAGGATCTACTTCCATTGGGACTAATCATTTTCACACCATTTGCATTGATACTCTTGCAGAATGAGACAGGTACAGCATTGGTTTTTGTTGCATTTTTACTCATGGTTTATCGTGAAGGAATGAATGGAATAGTACTACTTCTAGGGACTTTTGCTATTTTTCTTTTTGTAGTAGTCATACGCTATAGCATGATACCCATTCAAGTGGACAGAGGTACTTTGGGAATCGTATTGGCTATGGGAGTTTTGATTTTAGTCCAAATCGCTTATGCAATATTCTTTGGAAAAAACCAAAAGGAGGCTACTTTCTTATTCTTAGGAACACTGGCCATTGCGATAATTTCCATCATTGTCAACCAATGGATTCCATTAAATTTTAATTATGTAGCGCTCTTCACCGTAATTGCTTCTTGTTTCTATTGGGCAATTCTTGAAATTGCCAATCGTTTCAGAAAGTATTGGTTTTTGATTTTATTCACAATTGGTTCATTATTATTTTGTTTCTCATCCGATTATCTATTCGAAAAAGTACTTGAACCCCACCAAAGAATACGTATCAAGGTATTACTGAGTATGGAGGATGATTTAACAGGAGCAGGTTATAATGTGAATCAATCGAAGATAGCAATCGGTTCTGGTGGCTTTTGGGGCAAAGGCTTTTTAAATGGGACACAAACCAAATTAAAATACGTACCCGAACAAGATACCGATTTTATTTTTTGTACAGTCGGTGAAGAACATGGATTTTGGGGGTCAAGCTTGGTATTGTTCGTTTATTGGCTATTGTTAATGCGTTTGCTTCGTATTGCCGAACGACAGCGAGAATCATTTAATCGGGTGTATGCCTATTGTGTAGCCAGTATTTTCTTTTTTCACTTAACCATTAATGTGGGCATGGTGTTGGGAATTATGCCTGTAATTGGAATCCCTTTACCGTTCTTTAGTTATGGAGGCTCCTCACTTTGGGGTTTTACGGTATTATTATTTTTATTACTTAGATTAGATGCTGCTCGATTAGAAAGAATGCAGTAATTAACTCACAAATATTTCTTGCAAATGAAAATATGTATAGTAAATAAATCAAAACACGATTTACCTGAATATGCAACTGCATCATCTGCTGGCATGGATTTACGTGCTAATATTGATGAAGATTTGGTTTTAAAACCTTTGTGTAGAATTTTAGTGCCTACAGGTTTATTCATTGAACTTCCTATAGGTTATGAAGCTCAAATTCGACCAAGAAGCGGATTGGCCATTAAATTTGGTATTACAGTTTTGAATTCTCCAGGAACTATTGATGCTGATTACAGAGGTGAAATATGTGTTGTCTTGGTCAATCTATCAGCTGATGAATTTATCATTAAAGATGGAGAACGTATTTGCCAAATGGTTATCGCATCACATGTTCAAGCAGAGTGGGAATCAGCATCAGAACTTTCTGAGACTGAAAGAGGTGCTGGTGGATTTGGACATACTGGTAGATGATTTATTGTTTAAATGTAGAAACTAGATAAACTTAATACTAGCTAGTTATTTATTGTTCATTACTAATTTTCAATTGTTTAAATGGGCAATCGTCTTGTCTTTACTACTTTAACTATTATTTTACTGCTTTCTTGTACTTCACAAAAGAAAGTAGTTGAAAAGCATGTTGTAAAAAAGCAACTCAACACTTCTACGCAAGGACAATTTGATTACTATTTTTATGAAGCGCTGAGGTTAAAGGATGACAATCAACCAGATGCTGCAATGGAAACTTTTCAATTGTGCAATTCTATCGATTCTTTGGATGCTGCTCCTTGGTTTGAATTGGGTAAATTATATCTGACGATTGATATGGCTCCAAAGGCAGTAGCATGTTTTGAAAGGGCAGTTCAACTTCAACCATCGAATTGGTGGTACAATGAGCAGTTGATTTCAGTGCATTCAAATTTGAATAATTGGAAAAAAGCCATCCTTGTTGCTGAAAGACTCAAACAGTTTTATCCTAATAAAGAGAAGATTTATACAATTTTAGCTGTACTCTATAAAGAAAACAAAGAGTATGAAAAAGCAATTATTGCCTATAATCAGTTAGAGAAATTAACGAGTATAGATGAATATATTTCTATAGAGAAATTTCGGTTATACATTATGTGTAACAAACCTAAAAAAGCAATTTTTGAAATAGATAAATTAATCAATAAATATCCTGACATATCTCGATATAGCGTTTTGCGTGGTGACATTTTCATGCAGCAAAATATGCCTCAAAAAGCCTTTTTTATTTATCAGAAGGTAGAACAAGAAGATCCGCAAAATGCATATGTTTATGTTTCATTATCTGAATATTACACAGCAATCAATGACCCAAAAAAAGCACTTGAATCTATAGTAAAAGCATTGAAAAATGACCAATTAGAGGTAGATACTAAGATGGAGGTATTGGGACAATACGTAGAAAAATTAGTAAAAGATTCAACGAAATTTAAGGAGACTGAAAACTTATTTAAATTGCTAATCGATCGCTATCCACTTGAAGAAAAGGCACATGGATATTATGGCGTTTTTTTGCAATATCAACATCGAAATTCAGAAGCTATTGCTGAATTAGAATCCATGTTGAATATTAATCCAAAGAACGATCAAACCTGGTTACGGTTAATTCAAATGTATTTAGCTGATAATAAATACAATGAAATTTCACTGGTAACTTCAAGGGCCATTACTCAATTGCCACAATTGCCTATCTTTCATTTTTACAGCGGTATTTCGAAATCTCAATTGCTAGATTATAAAGGAGCAATTGGTTCTTTTCAGTCTGCACTTCCTCTACTAAAGATAGACCAAAAGGCCTTGAAAGCAGATGTTTATGCACAAATGGGTGATGTTTATTATAAGCTTACGGATAGAAAATCCGCTTTTGAATCTTATGAACAATCATTAATGGTCAACCCCAAAAATGTAATGGTGATGAATAATTATGCTTATTATCTATCATTAGAAAAAACAGATTTAAAAAAGGCCGAAAAAATGAGTGCTAAGACGGTGGAACTCGAACCTAAGAACAGCACTTTTTTAGATACTTATGCCTGGATATTATTCCAAGAAGGAAACTATTCTTTGGCAAAATTTTACATCGAGCGTTCCATTGATAATCTGGGATCTAAAGAAGATTCGAGTGTAGTGTATGAACATTATGGGGATATTCTATGGATGGCAGGAAAATCCAATGGCGAATTTGATTCTAAAGCCTTGGACATGTGGATTAAATCTTCTCAGATTGGAAATAAAAGCGATTCCCTAAAGCTTAAAATTTTAAATAAGGGCTGGGTAAGATGACTTTTATACATTGATACTACATAAACTACAGAATTCATGAACTGGAAATCGTACATCATATCGTGTTTAGTATTACTCGTTTCATGTAATACAACAAAAACTTTAACGAAAACTAAAATAGAAACGAATAGCTCATCAACTGGCTCATCCGATTTTATTCGCAAGGTACAATTGACTCAACCCAGCTTCACCACAGCTAATATGAGTAAAGTGAATATTGCTTTGAAGTTAGAAGATAAGGAAATGAATGTATCCGCTAGTTGTAAAATCCAGCGCGATTCTGTAATTTATCTATCTATACAGCCTTTTCTTGGAATAGAACTATTTAAAGCCGAGATAATGCCGGACAGTGTAAGGGTATTTGACAAAATGAATGGACGTTTTTTTGTAAGTTCTTACGATATCTTTTTAGAGAAATTAGGCATAAAACTTGATTTTAAAAGTTTTCAAGCCATGTTAACCAATCAGTTATTTACGATTGATAAAAAAGGTCTTTCATCTGCTTCCTACAGTCCTTCAATGGGTCAGCAACAAATCGAAATTCAAAACAATAGTTTAAAACAAATCACAACTATTTCAGACAGTTTTAACATCCTCAAAGTTCTTTTGAAAGATGAAAGAAATCACAATCAGTTTTCGATTAACTACGAGGCCTTTACTTCGATCAATGGTGTAAATTTCCCAAAAGAGATTAATCTTATGGCAAAAAATGATAACAAAACAGCTTCCTGTAAATTATTGATAGAAAAAGTTGAGTTTAATTTACCAATACATTTTATTCCAACAAATACACAGCGATTTACAAGAGCAGATATTAATAAATTACTTCAATCGTATTAAGTAAATACTCTTTTAATTAAAATAAGTCCTATTTCATAAAATAAAATCAGAGATTCATGTATTTCAAATCATCTATCCGTATATTTGTTGCTTGTCTAGCATTGATGACTTCAGTGGTTTTATCAGCCCAATCTGTTTCTGAACTTGAGATACAGCGCAAACAGACCCTTAAAAGATTGGAAACTACGAGTAAAATGCTTAGCGCAACTAAGAAATCGAAGAGTAATTCTTTGATTAAGTTGTCATTGATAAATAAGAATATCAAAGAACGTAAGACTTTGATTAGTAATATAAATGGTGAGATTGGGGCTTTGAATCATGAGATTACGAAGTTAGATCGAGAAAAAATGGTACTCGAGAATAACCTTAAATCTTTGAAAGCAGATTATGCTAAGTTAGTTCAAGATGCCTCAATCAATAGAAGTGTCTATAATAAATTTATGTTTGTACTTTCAGCACAAAGTTTTGATCAATCCATGCGTCGTTTTAGATACATACAGGAATATTCTAACTACAGAGAAAGACAAGTTCATGATATTGAGAATGTAACACAACAAATTGCATTAAAAAATGATAGTTTGGTAGGACACAAGTCAACCAAAGTGGAAGTTGTAAAAATCAAAGTTACAGAAACACAGAATCTGTCAAAGGATGAGCAAAGAGAGAAAAGTTTGCTTACCGATTTGCAAAAAGAAGAACAGAAATTGCGGGCTGAATTACGCGAGCAGCAGAAACGTGCCAATGATTTGAATAATAAAATTGAGGCAATTATCGCAGCTGAAATTCGTAAAGCCGAAGCAAAAAAGGCTGCAGAAAGAAGTCGCTTGGAAGCTGAAAACAATGCTCGATTAGCAGCCAGACAGAAGGTTGAAACCAAGACAGGTATAAAAACAAAACAAGAGTCGATTCCTTCGGGTGCTATGAAGGAAGCAGCTTCTCCAGCTGTTTCTGCCCTTACACGCGAAGAGACCCTGCTGTCGGGTAATTTTGAACGCAATGCAGGCAGATTACCATGGCCAGTAACAAATGGGTTTATCAGCGGCCATTTTGGAGTACAACCGCACCCTATGTTGCGACATGTAACCACCAATAATAAAGGTATATATATACAAACTCCAGCCAATAGCACTGCAAGGGCTGTATTTGAAGGAATCGTCACCCAAAGGTTCTCAATTCCTGGTAGCAATAATGCGGTGATTATTAAACATGGTAATTTCCGTACAGTATATGCGAATTTGACGCAAATTTTAGTTGGTGAAGGGGACCATGTAAATGCTAAGCAGGCCATTGGTAAGATCTATACTGACGATGAAGGCGATAATAAGACGGAGTTATATTTTCAGGTTTGGAAGGATAAAAACCTACTAAATCCGGAAACTTGGATTACAAAATAAAGATGAATAGTTAATGATGAATGGTTAATGATAAAATGTGACTGACAATTTATCATTGACCATTTTTCATTCTTGAACAAATATAGATATAAGATTATGACTGATGATTTAAGTTTAACACCTCAAACGGTGGATTATGGTGATAATAATATTATTACCCTCGAAGGCTTGGAGCATGTACGCCGTAGGCCAGGAATGTATATTGGTAAGTTGGGGGATGGAACCCATGTAGATGATGGTATTTATGTTCTTCTAAAAGAGGTACTTGACAACTGTATCGATGAATATCGTATGGGTGCTGGAAAATCAATTGAAGTCAAGGTAAAGGACGGTCGCGTACAAGTGCGAGATTATGGAAGGGGAATTCCATTGGGTAAAATGGTGGATGCCGTTTCAATTATGAATACCGGTGGAAAATATGATTCCAAAGCATTTAAGAAGTCTGTTGGTCTAAATGGTGTAGGTACAAAGGCTGTAAATGCACTTTCAGAAAAGTTTGTAGTTCAAAGCTTTCGTGATGGCCAATCGCGTAAAGCGGAGTTTGAAAAAGGGAAGCTGGTAAGCGATTCTAATGTATTTACTGACAATAGTGAAAGAGGTACCCTCATCTATTTTCAGCCAGATGATACTTTGTTTGAGAATTATATTTATAAGGAGGAGTATATTGAAACCATGTTGCGCAATTATGCGTATTTGAATACTGGCTTAACTATTAATTTTAATGGAAAAAAGATCCTTTCACGCAATGGTTTAACAGATCTGTTGAACGAAAATATTACTGCTCAATCTCTTTATCCCATCATTCACCTTAAAGGTGAGGACATTGAAATTGCTTTTACCCATAGCGATCAATACGGTGAGGAGTATTATTCTTTTGTTAATGGACAACATACCACTCAAGGAGGAACACATCAAAGTGCATTTCGTGAGGCAGCTGCAAGAACCATTAAAGAGTTTTACTCCAAAAACATGGAGTTGGCTGATATTCGAAATGGTTTGATTGCTGCTGTATCCATCAGTGTTGAAGAGCCTATCTTTGAATCACAAACCAAAACAAAGTTGGGATCGCGAGATATGGCTAAGGATGGAGTTTCTGTTAGTAAATTCATCTCTGATTTTCTCAAACAGGAATTAGACAATTACCT